>JAZRIJ010000077.1:0-5679 GCA_045645205.1 Eubacteriales bacterium | reverse complement strand
AATTAAATATTTTCCCAAAAAGCGAGGTTTTCACATACCTCTTTTTTCGTATGCTCTTTTTTACTCGTTTTGGAGCTTTTTATTCTTTAGTATTGATTATGCTTTCGCTTATTCATAGCAAAAGGCTGAGCCTTAAGCGTTGTGTATCGCTTTTGACTCAGCCTCGTTTAAAATTAGAAAGTGCCGCAACAATGAGAAAACACGGTATTGTAAAAAATAAAAAAGGCGCGCAACCGAGGTTAACGCGCCTGAAAAACACATTGCTCCGATTGCTGCGACACAACTTTTTGAACATATCATGTGAGAACGTCAAAATAGGAGAATGTATTTTTACCGAAAATAAAAATACTTCCCACAAGATACGTTCTTATTTAGTTATGTCGCAAATATATTATAACATCGGATATGCAAAAAGTCAATATTTATGCAGTAAAAATAATCATTTGTTGTTTCACAAAGGAAGCCAAGACGAAGTTTCTGCTATGTTTTTGTTTGTGCATAGTAGTTATGAGATCCTTCGGCTTCGAGGGCGTTGCCCTCTTCGCTCAGGATGACAATAAAGATAATGTATCTACGCTTAATATGAAGAACACAGTTCGGTCATTTTGAGCGAGCCAATGCAAACTAATGTTTTGCGCCAAATTTTAAGGCGAGTCGAAAAATCCCATTAAGTTTTTGCATACTTTACTTCTATGTACATTCAAATAGTTTGCACTTACTCTTGCCCTTTTCTGTCGGTGTATCAAAGCGACAAGCTAATAAACACATACTTCACCTCTGTTAGTATACATAAAGCACGCAGAGACTTTTTTTGCCCTCTCCTGTGGGGGAGGGTGGCTGCCGTAGGCAGACGGGAGGAGAGTGCGTGCCTTTTTAATTAGCAGAACCGTTACGTGTCCCACACGACAACTTATACGACATCAAGACAACGTTTCTGCTATATTTTATTAGCACAAGGCATTTGCTTTTCTCTCCTTCCGTCATTCCGCTAAAGCGAAATGCCACCTTCCTCGTCAGAGGAAGTCTAGATGAAGTTTCTGCTATGTTTTTATTTGTACATATTGTTGGAAAAATTTGATTTGGACACAAAAGGATAAGACCGGGAGAGGAATTTCAAATGTAGTATAAGAAAAAGGCGCGCAACCGAAGTTAACGCGCCCGAAAAACACATTGCTCCGATTGCTGCGACACAACTTTTAGGCATAATATTTGAGAATGCTAAAAAGAGGAAAATGTGTTTTTTTATATTATTAATGCTTAAAGTGTCTCTTGCCTGTAAATACCATTGAAATGCCGTACTTGTTGCAGGCATCAATGGAGTCTTGGTCGCGTATGCTTCCTCCGGGCTGAATGATAGCGGTTATACCCGCCTTGTGAGCGGCTTCAACACAGTCTGAGAAGGGGAAGAATGCATCACTTGCCATAACGCTTCCCTTAACCTTTTCGCCGCCGTACTTGATAGCTAATTCAAGCGCTGTAATTCTGTTTGTCTGACCGGGGCCGATGCCTACTGTTGCACCGTTCTTTGCAAGGGTAATGCCGTTGGATTTTGTATGCTTAACAACCTTCATTGCAAACTTCATATCACGAAGCTCTTCTGCAGAGGGAGCTTTTTCTGTTACGACCTTAACATCTGCATCATCATACATTTCGGTGTTAAGCTCTTGAACGAGAAGACCGCCGGCAACCTTCTTCATATCAAACATTTCTTTTCTGTTGGGAGTTGCAATCTCAGGGAGACGGAGAACACGGAGGTTTTTCTTTGCGCAAAGTATCTGGAGAGCTTCGGCATCATAATCGGGAGCAATAATTATTTCAAGGAATATTTTTGCAAGCTCCTGCGCAGTCTTGGAGTCAACCGTGCGGTTGAATGCAACAATACCGCCGAATATGGATACAGGGTCAGCCTCGTATGCTCTCATGTATGCTTCATAAACAGAGTCGCCGATACCAACACCGCAGGGATTAGCGTGCTTGAGAGCAACACAGCATATATCATCTCCAAATTCTTTGATTGTATCGAGAGCGCCGTTTGCATCATTAATATTATTATAGGAAAGTTCTTTTCCGTTGAGCTGTTCAGCCGCCGCCAATGTGCCCTCAAAGCCTTTGCCTACTTCGCGGTAGAAGGCTGCTGCCTGATGGGGATTTTCGCCGTAACGCATTTCGCTTACCTTTTCATATGTAAGAGAAAGCTTTTCGGGGAAGCAGGGCATACCGCTTTCTTTTCTGAGATAACCCGAAATAAGAGTATCATAAGCGGCTGTGTGTTCAAATACTTTATAAGAAAGCTTAAGCTTTGTATCTTTTGAAACCTCACCGTTAGCCTCAAGTTCACCTGTTACGGTATCGTAGTCAACAGGGTCAACGATAACAGCAACGTCTTGCCAGTTTTTTGCCGCCGCGCGAAGCATTGTAGGTCCGCCGATATCAATGTTTTCGATAGCATCTTCGCGTGTAACACTGTCTTTCAAAATCGTTTCCTTAAAGGGATAGAGGTTGATAGCGACAATGTCAATGGGAGTAACTCCTAAATCTTCTATCTGTTTCATGTGTTCGGGATTGTCTCTCATAGCAAGAATGCCTGCATGTATCATGGGGTGAAGTGTCTTTACACGACCGTCGAGACACTCGGGGAAGCCTGTAATGTCGGAAACATTTGTAACAGCAATTCCGTTATCTGTCAGAGTTTTTGCAGTACCTCCTGTTGAAAGAATTTCATAACCCAGTTTTTCAAGGCGACGAGCAAATTCAACAACGCTTGTTTTGTCGGACAAGCTGATTATAGCGCGTTTTTTCATGTTTTTCTTACCTCTCTGTATGGTTTATATTATTTTATTTTTACAATATTGTTTTCCACCGTAAGCTTCTCGTTGCAAAGAAGATCAAGCGCCTTCGGCAGAATTTCCCACTCGGCGTTTTCCATGACACGTCTCTGTAGTGTTTCGGGGGTGTCATTTTCTTCGATGTAGACTGCTTTCTGGAGAATAATAGGCCCGCCGTCAGCAATTTCGTTTACAAAATGGACTGTTGCTCCCGTAACCTTTACACCTTTTTCCAAAGCTGCCTTATGTACACGAAGACCGTAAAATCCTTCTCCGCAAAAGCTTGGAATTAGCGCGGGATGAACGTTAAGTATCTTATTTTTATATCTGTCGATTATCTTTCCACTGAGAATATGCATAAAGCCGGCAAGTACAATAATATCTATGTCATATTCTTCAAGCTTGTTTAAGATGGCATCTGAGAAAGCTTCTCTGTCTTCTCCTTTTTGGATAACACAGCTTTCAATACCGTTGTTTGCCGCCCTTTCAAGAGCGTAAGCATTTGGGTTGCTTGAAAGTACCAATGCAAGATTTCCGTTTGTTATCTTGCCGTTATTATATGCATCAATAATAGCCTGCAGATTTGTGCCGCCGCCCGAAACGAGAACGGCAATATTTTTTGTCTTCATATCAGTTTTCTCCCGGAACGTGTACAGGATAGTTGCCGGTAAAGCAGGCATCGCAGAATTCCAGGTTTGAGTCTTTTACTATTTGCTTCAGATCTTCTATGGCAAGGTATGCAAGGGAGTCTGCGCCTATCTCTTTTCTTATTTCTTCAAGTGTGAGACGGCACGCAATAAGCTTGTCTCTTGAAGCTATGTCTGTGCCGAAATAACAAGGGTTAAGGAAGGGGGGAGACGATATGCGGAAATGTACTTCGGTTGCGCCTGCATGGCGTATAAGCTCTATAAGGTGCGCACAGGTAGTTCCTCTTACGATAGAGTCGTCAACAACGACAACGCGCTTGCCTTTAAGTACCGAGGGCATAGGATTGAGCTTGAGTCGTACAAGGTTTTCTCTTTCGCCTTGACCGGTCTGTATAAATGTTCTGCCGATATAACGGTTCTTATTTAAGCCGATGCCGTAGGGAATGCCCGATTCTGCGGCATAACCCAAAGCCGCGTCGATACCGCTGTCGGGTACACCTATAACAATGTCGGCTATATTTTTATCATCTCTTTTTGCGAGGCATTTACCCGCTTCCTGTCTTGCAAAATGTACGCTCTGTCCGTCTAACACAGAGTCGGGTCTTGCGAAGTAAATGTGCTCAAAAATACAGCTGGTCGTCTTTTGACCGCACTTTTCAATGTAAGATTCAACGCCGTCTTTTGTTACTGCAACAACCTCTCCGGGCTGTATATCGCGGATAAATTTACCGCCGACAGCATCAATGGCGCACGATTCGGAGGCGAATATGACCGCATCGCCGAGCGAACCCATACAAAGAGGACGGAATCCTTTTGGATCTCTTGCGGCAATAAGCTTGTTCGGTGTCATTATAACTACGGAGTATGCGCCCGAAAGTCTGTCCATAATGTTGATGAGCGCCTGTTCTGTGGATACTGTCTTAAGTCTTTCGCGAGATACCATATACGCGATAATTTCAGCATCGGAATTGGTGTGGAACATAGCGCCGGAATCTTCGAGATTCATTCTTATTTCATTTGCTCCTACCAACGAGCCGTTGTATGATACTGCGATCTGACCTTTGGTGTACTTTGAAACATAGGGAAGGTTGTTTTCTCTTCCTTTGTTCTCCGAATTTGCATAACGTACATGACCTATTGCTATATTACCCTTGAGGTAATTAAGTATCATTTCGTTGAATACTTCGTTAAGCAGACCCTCATCATTGTGGTTATATATCATACCGTTGTTATTAACGGCAATACCGCAGCTCTGCTGTCCTCTGTGCTGGAGAGCATAGAGGCCTGAATATGTAGTCTGTGTTACATTAATTTTCTTTGATGGGTCAAAAATGCCGAATACACCGCATTCTTCATGGATATTTCCAAACATAAATTATTTTCCTCCGATTTTGTTGCCCGAAAATCTTATATATTTTTGATTTCTTCCTGTATTTTTGCGTCCTTTGCTCTGACACCTTCAGCCATTTTGATTTTTTCGTCTTCAAGCTTTTTAGCCAAAGTTTCATCGGAAAGGGCGATTATCTGAGCCGCAAGGATAGCCGCATTTGCGCAACCGTCAACCGCTACGGTTGCAACGGGTACGCCGGGAGGCATCATTATGGTAGAAAGGAGTGCGTCCATTCCGTCAAAAGAAGCGCTCTTTACGGGTATTCCTATAACGGGAAGTGTCGTATATGCTGCCAATACACCGCCGAGATGGGCCGCCATCCCCGCCGCGCTGATAATAACTCCAAAACCGTTTGACTTTGCGTTCCTTGCAAAGCTTGCCGCTTCGTCGGGAGTTCTGTGCGCGGAATATACGTGAGTTTCAAAAGGAATACCGAAGTATTTCAGTTTTTCGAGACAATTTTTTACCTTGGGGAAATCGCTGTCGCTTCCCATGATTACAGCTACCTTTTTCATACGGTTGCCCTCCTGATATATGTAGATATTGATTTGCTGAAACACAAAAAGGACATTCTGCTGTGAATGTCCTTATATGGTTATTTCTGTGTTAAGGTGCAGTGATAGTGTGATGTTTTGCCGAAATGGGTGCAACAAGGCTGTGATGTAGAGTGGTTTATATGTGATCTGCAACAGCACATATTACGTGTCATTCCGCATTACCTCCGTCAAAACAAAATACAATATTATTATACAGAATATTATTAAAATTGTCAATTACCTATATAACAATTTTCAAAAGAAAAAAGAATTTTTTTACC
>JAZRIJ010000076.1:0-23935 GCA_045645205.1 Eubacteriales bacterium | reverse complement strand
ACGATTGTTGGCTTTATTATACTACTTTTTTTGTAATTTGTCAATGGAGCATCGCGGATTATCGTTGATTTATAATGAATAATGATATTCTTTGGGCTGAACAGAAAGGGCATCGGATATTTCACCGATGCCTGATGTGTGATTAGATTGCTACTGTTCGTCCTCACCCAATGGCAGAAGGAAGGCTTCAGCCATCAACTGCACTCCGAGTCGGAAGCCGTAGGAGAAAGCATCGCGCTCGGTGAAGCTGTGCATCTCGTTCATGCAATCCTCGAATTTTTCAAGGATCTCCTTTTGCTTATCTGTGAGTGTACCGTCCAATTCCTCTCGGTTTCGGGCAACCAGCTTCAGTAGTTCTTTCAGCCGTTTGTCGCCACGAGTGCATTGCTCGAAGGGCGATACGTTTCCGTACCATAGTTCATTGATGATGTCCATATTTTTGTACCTCCTGTTAGCACACAACAATACCACAGAAGGATCCATAAGTCCAGACCTTTTTCGAAAATATAAATTATTTTTTCCCTCGCTTATTCTTTGTTTTCTCCGTCGCAAATTTTGAAGAGTGAAGCATAAAGAAAATCCGTCATAGACTTTTGGTCCATGACGGATTTTCTTTGCCTGGCTCTATCAATCGGTTGTTTTGTAAACTTCCTTATGACAACGAGCCTTTACGAAGAGGATTTTCTGTATATACCTATATTATAGATTAAGAAACTTTGCAAAGGTATCTATTGATGCCTTTGCTTTTTGCGCATTGTCAGACTCAGCAAAGATACGAAGCAGGGGTTCTGTACCTGAGAAGCGGCAGATAATAAAACCGCCATCCTTAAAATACACCTTACATCCGTCTTCATACGTTACTCTTTCAATCTCTCTGCGAAAATCGGGAAGCTGTTTATCTTCAAATAAAGTTTTTGTGATAACAGCTTTATATGAAGGCTCAAATCTAATGTTTGACTCAACCATTTCATGATTACCGTATTTTTCATGAAGCATTTTCATCATCTCTGTTGCAGACATACCCGTTTTACAAATCATTTCAACAAATAATGTTGCAGCATATATTGAGTCCTTACCGTTAATATGACCTCTTACAGTAAGACCGCCCGAAGATTCGCCTCCGAGAATAGCATCTGTCTCGTTTATTTTGGAAGAAATATATTTGAAACCTACGGGAACTTCAAAACATTCCTCTCCTAAATCATTTGCTATAGCATCAAGCATATGAGTTGTTGCAAGATTCCTTACAACAGGGCCTCTCCATCCCTTGTATTCATGCAAATAATAATACAGCATACAAAGAATATCATTTGCATCAACATACTCACCGTTGCTGTCAATAATTCCCAACCTATCACCGTCTCCGTCAACAGCTATACCCAAATCATATCCCTCTGATACAACCATTTCTGTAAGCTTAACAAGTCCTTTTTTAGAAGGCGCAGGCATATGACCGCCGAAATATGCGTCTTTGTTTATATTAATAACATCAAGCGTACAACGCGCAGAATAAAGAATTACCATAAGAGGATATGTGCCTGAACCGTGCATAGGGTCAAAAAGAATTCTCGGTCCTTTGTTACGTACCGCCTCAAGATCCATTACACTCATTATATCATCAAGAAAATTGTTAAATGGATTTTTAATATATTCAACAGAGCCATTTTCAACTGCCTCTTTAAAATCAATAGCTTTTGGAACAGAAACCTCAGAAATAAGTTTTTCAAGTCTGTTTGTTGTTTCAACCGGAGCGTCTCTTCCCTCTTTTACAATAAGTTTAATACCGTTATATTCACTTGGGTTATGAGATGCTGTAACCTCAAGACCGAAATCAAGCCCCTGTTTCTGAACAGTATGCATTACCAAAGGAGTAGGAACACTTCTATTCATAAAGAGAACATTAAGTCCGTTAGCCGACAGTACCTCGGCAAGCCATCTTGCTGCCTCAGCAGACAAAAATCTTCTGTCATATCCTACAATAATAGGAGTCTTACATCCGCTTTCGAGCGCAAGATTTGCAACTCCCTGTCCAACCTTCTGTATATTTTCTTTTACAAATTCATCACCTATTACGGCTCTCCAACCGCCCGTTCCAAACCTGATCATAACATCATTCCTTTCCATCCTAATCTTAACACTGTGTTATTTTTTTGTCAACTTGACATATAAAACTGGTTAATCTAATACAAAAAAAAGTGAATTTACTACAAATTCTATTGACTGTTTATTAATTTATTTTATTAGAATAAACCTTCATTACAAAGCACACAATAACATAAATAATTCTACAGGAGAAAATATAGTGAACAACCAAAATAAAGATAAAAACAATTCAACCAAACACCTTGATGATGCGCTTTACAATACTACTCCGGCATCGGCAAATGACCGTACCGGTTATGTTCCCTTTCTTCCCGAAAACAACGAAAATTTAAATAATTTATCCCAGCTTCTTAATGTTCCGACTTCCCCGCATATAAAGAAAAAGAAGAAATAATCAATAGCAGTTATGTTATGGTTGACAGCACAGTAAAAAAATGGTATTATATTAAAAGTAATATATTGTTTTTTAAGGATCAAATTATGCTAAACTTTTTTAAAAAAAGACTTGTCAACCTCACATACACTAATATTATATCTAAGCTTATGCTTGCATTTTTAGCCGTTTCTTTTGTTGGAACGGCTTTTTCCCCATATGAATTTGATACTGCAGAATATTTTAATAGCATTTCATTCGGAAGTTATATGCTCACCTCTGTTTTCCTGTTTGTAGTCTTGCTTATTTGGGTAGACGAAAAATACAACGGCTATTTGCTTATCCCCATAATTACTGCACTTTTTATGATAACAAACTACCAAGACAGAGGAATATACTTTGCGCTTATTACGACTTCTGTGGCAGGAGCATTCGTTTTCTATTTCGTAAAAGACATAAGGCTTCCGTCTATAGACAAAAAAACAACGGTGTTTTTATGCGCTTTACTCGGTACTTTTCTCGCTTTATTTATAGGTGGGCTGACAATTGTTAAATTTTTAAACCACAAAACGCCTAACTTTGACTTCGGTATTTTTTCTCAAATGTATCATTATATGTCGGAAACTCTTATTCCCTATACCACTTGCGAAAGAGATATGCTTCTGTCTCATTTTGCTGTACACTTTTCACCTATTCTGTATTTAGCGCTACCATTTTATATGTTGTTCCCCAATCCGTCAACTATACTTGCTGTACAAGCTATTGCTGTTGCACTCGGTGTATTTCCCCTCTATAAGCTTTCAAAACTTTTTAATTTTTCAAATTATAAGACCCTTGCAATTATTATTATATATGTTTTGCATCCGACAGTAATAGCGAACAATTTTTACTATTTTCATGAGAACTGCTTTCTGACAGTTCTTTTGCTCTGGATGTTCTACTTTGCCGAAAAAGGCAAAACTGTTCCCACGTTTGTTTTTGCGTTGCTCACCATGATGGTAAAAGAAGATGCTCCTGTATATGTTCTGTTCTTCGGGCTATATCTTTTATTCTCAAATAAAAGCAAACTAAAGGGTGCTGTTCTTTGCGGAATGTCCGCGCTGTATTTTGCTGTCGTAACAAGGCTTATGGCTATATACGGACAAGGGATTATGACATACAGATACGACAACTTTATTTTTGAAGAAAGCGGCTCTATATACAGCGTTATATTAAATATCATCAAAAATCCAACTTATATGCTGCAACAGCTTTTGAAGGTAGAAAAGCTTGAATTTTTGATACTCATGCTTGTTCCGTTGGCGTTGCTTCCCTTTGCAATCAAAAAGCCTTCAAGGCTTATTCTGTTGCTTCCTATGGTACTTATTAATCTTATGTCAGAATATGTCTATCAGTATGATATAGGATTTCAATACACCTATGCCTCTGTCGCATTTCTATTCTATTTGACAGTTATAAACACAAGTGAGCTTAATCCCGTAATTGCAAAAAAACTGCTTATCTGCGGTATATGCGCTTCACTTATTTTCTTTACTTCGGTAAACCTGTCAAGAATAGATTCCATAAAACATTATAAAAATGAAAAAGGAATGGTTGAAATAATAAACGATGCGCTCGACACCATTCCCATGGACAAAAGTATTAAATCAACAACCTTCTTCATTCCTGCATTATGGAACAGAAACCAAGTCTATGAATATGAATATTCCGACGAGGAGACTGATTATGTTGTATTTGACCTGCGTTGGAGCGATGAAGACTATGATACCTTTAAGCAAACTACCCTTGGCATATACGAAGAAGTACTTTATGATGAGGACGCTATTGCTATTTTCAAAAAAGTAAACTAAGTTATAAACATAATTAATCAAACACAAAAACGCCCCAAAAAAACGGGCGTTTTGTTTATGTTTTTTATTCTATCCACGGAGACAGAACTTCGGAGTCTATAAGAGATGCATCAAATCTGTAATGCCCTGTTACTTCCGACTTTGACAGAAAGTCTTCTTCTCTGTTTGGCTGTCCACCGTTGTGAATTATAAAGGGCTGTCCCTTTTTATTACGCTTGTCCGAAACAATACCGATATGCTTGTCTGCGCCAAAAATAACTATATCCCCAGGCTGCCACTCCTCAGTTTTGTTAATATCAATGGTAAGCGGTATTGCATATTCCTTAAAGAATACTCGAAGATTTTTGACACGTCTGAAGTCTATATTGGAATCAGGCTTTTCTACATTTGTATAGGCATCGGGACGGTTGGATATATCCCTGTCCACCATATCACGAAGACTGTAACCCGCATTCTTAAAAGCTCGCCATACTACATCTGTACATACGCCGATATTATCCGGCGGATACCCTCCGCTTTGATACGCTCCGTCATATTTCGGATGATTTTGCGCATCCTTTCTGGCTCCCAAAACTATATCGGAATAGTCATCAACTCCGTTGTTATTATAATCAACAGTACTGTAGACAGTCTTTATATCAAAATCCTCTGCATAATACACTCTCTGAGGCAGAAGATTTAAATAATCCAACACAGCAAGGGCAAAAAATGCAATAAAAATTATTACTGCAAAAATAAAAATATGTACTTTACGCAAAAGTAATGCCCCCTTGATGTTTTTTCAGTATATCAAGTATAGCACAGTATTTTTTTATATGCAACAACATTAATAAAATCTTAATTTTTTTACCAACAGCTTTTAAATATCTCTCTTATTTTTTCATAGTCAAGGCTGATATATGTCGGTATCTCTCTCGTTTTGCCAAAAGTACAAAGCTCTGCAAGGCGGTCTGCACATTCCTCGGGTATATCAAATTCACGAAGAGTCAAAGGCATTCCTATTTCCTTAAAATATCCTTCCATGCATTTTATTCCCTCTACAGCCGCCTTTTCATCATCGGCTTCTGTTACGTCCCATACACGTCTCGCAAACTGCGCAAACCTTTCTGTGTTAAACTTGTACACATACTTTGCCCAGGCAGGAAACAACACAGCAAGACCCGCTCCGTGAGCTATTTCCTCGTATTCACCGCTCAAAGCATGTTCAAGCTGGTGAACAGCCAGCATATTTTCTCTGCCGCAACCGGTAAGGTCGTTGTGTGAAAGGCTGGATGCCCACATCATTGTTGCTCTCGCTTCATAATTGCAGGGGTCATCCATAAGTACCTTACCTGCAGAAACAACAGATTTTAATATACTTTCAGCAATTCTGTCAGTAAGATCGGTAGGCTCAACAGGTACAAAATAACGTTCCATTGTATGAGCCATAATATCAACTATACCGCAGGCTGTCTGATATTTGCTAACCGAATATGTAAGCTCGGGATTGCAGATTGCAAACAGACATCTGTTGAAATCACTGTTGAAGCCCCTCTTCATATTAAGCTCGGAGTTAGTTATAACGGCAGATGAACTCATCTCACTGCCTGCCGCCGCAATAGTAAGAATACAGCCTACGGGTAACCCCTTTTCAAGCACTCTTTTCTTGGTGGGAAAATCCCATACATCGCCATCATCCAAAACACCTGCCGCTGTATATTTTGATGAATCGATAACGCTTCCGCCGCCGACTGCCAAAATCATCTCAACCTTGTTTTCTCTTGCATTTTTTATAGCTTCACGAACAAAAGTCAGGCGAGGGTTTGGTTCAACACCGCCCATCTCTATAACATTTATACCGTTTTCTTTTAAAGAGGTCATTACCTCATTATACAAACCGCTTTTCTTTATACTTCCCTGTCCGTACTGCATCATTATGGTCTTAAAACCATATCCCTTTATTATACTTCCTACATCCTTATGCTTGTCTCTTCCGAAAAACACCCTTGTAGGCGTATAAAACATAAAATCACGCATTTTCCTGTCTCCTTTATACATTCTGTTTTTTAAAAAAGTGATGGCAAAATACAACTGCCATCACTTATGTTTTCTGTCTTATAACGCTTTTTCATAGGTCGAAGGATCGGGGAGAATGACCTTCTTTATCTGTGCGCCCACGCCCCGAAGCTTTTCAACAAGATTGTCGTATCCACGCTCAATATGATAGATATCCTCTATTTCGGTTCTGCCGTTTGCAATCAATCCTGCAAGCACTACTGCCGCACCGGCTCTGAGATCAACAGCTCGTAAATTTGCTGCTGACAAGGGCTGACCGCCCTCTATTATCGCCGTTCTGTCATCTACCTTTATGCAAGCCCCCATTCTGCGAAGCTCATCAACATATCTGAAACGGTTTGAAAAGATTCCCTCGTTAAGTAAGCTCACTCCGTGCGCCTGACACATAAGAACGCACATCTGCGGTCCCATATCGGTCGGGAAACCGGGATATGGAAGGGTCTTTAAGTTAATTCTTGAAAGGTTATCAGTTTTTCTGTAAACTGTTACGAAATCGTCGTATTCTTCAACAGTTATCCCCATTTCCTCCATCTTTGCCGAAATGGACTCAAGATGCTTTGGAATAACGTTTCTGATATTAAGCTTACCGCCTGTTACAGCCGCCGCGATCATATATGTTCCCGCCTCTATCATATCGGGAATAATAGCATAAGTACAGCCGCGAAGCTTTTCTACACCTGTTATCTTTATTGTATCTGTACCCGCGCCAGAAATCTTCGCCCCGCATGTATTAAGAAAGTTTGCAAGATCAACTATATGGGGTTCACGCGCCGCATTTTCAATTACAGTTACCCCCTTGGCTCTTGCCGCAGCTATCATAACATTAATAGTTCCGCCAACAGTAACAGCATCAAAATATATATTGCTACCCTTGAGTCCGTTTGCTGCAACAGCTTCAATGTATCCACCTTCAATATTTACGTCAGCACCCAAAGCTTCAAAACCCTTTATGTGCTGATCTATGGGTCTTACTCCCAAATCACAGCCTCCGGGAAGACCGACTTTACCTCTTCCGAAACGTCCGAGCTCTGCGCCTACAATATAATATGAGCCTCTCATCTTTCTTACAAGCTCATAAGGAGCAACGCCTTGGATAACGTTTCTTGTATCAATTTCGGCAGTTGTCTTATTTATTCTTCTAACAGTACCGCCCATGCTCTGAATTATTTCAAAAGCAAGCGCTACATCACTTACATTCGGTATATTTTCAATAATGCATTTATCATCTATAAGAATACTTGCAAGTATTACAGGGAGCGCGGCATTTTTCATTCCGCTTACTTCTATATCTCCGAACAGCGGTTTCCCGCCGTTTATTACTAATTTCTCCATTTTATCTCCGTTCTGTTGCATAAATTCCACAGCAACATTATGTACCGTCATTTATTATAATAAAACAAGATAATCTTTAAACGCATAGTGTCCATATTTTAACTCCATAATTATACCATAATCGCACAAAAAATGAACACACTATTACCATTGTTTACATTTTGTTTACAAGTCATCTTGTTTTTTCATTTTTTGAAGTATCAAACTACTGCCATTTTATGCAAAATAACACATCAAGGTTACTATACATTATTTTTGTTTGTAATAAGCAACCGCAAGATCAACCACCATTCCGTAACTTGCCGAACCTGCTGACTGTCCCTGTGTTTTCAAATAAGTGTCGTTTACAACATCGCTGACCTCAGATGCAACCGAATCTCTGTACTTTTCAAAAAAATTGCTGTATGCTATCATTTCGCCCCTCACTCTTGTGTCAGTCTTGGAAATAACATCATAATACATTTTTGAGTCGGCGCTGTACAAAGCGTTTGTAACATATTCAAACATATTGAGATACGCACTGTATCTTATATACGGATCATCACTCTCTATACATACAAGAAATGCAACGAAATTAGCCTCGTTTTCGGGAGCTATTCCCCTCTGGTGCGCAAGCTCGTGCGCCGCAGTAAACGGAAGCGTATAATCGGGAAAATTTATATTTAGGTTCGCCTCGCCCGTATAGTAAGAATACACTCCGGATATATGAGTATAAGTCATAGGTTCGCTCAAAACGATATATTTTATATTTGAACGAAGTTTTTGTATAAAGCTGTACTTTTGACAAGCCTTCATATATGTGTCATTAAGGTTTTCGTTCATATCATCAAGAGAATATGTCATAAAAGATGCGCCGCTGCCCGAATATGCAATTTCACTAAGCAATGGAGTTATTTCATCAAGTATGATCTCCGCAGTTTCCTTTAATTCCTTTGCACTTACCGCCTTTTCTTCAAGCTCAAGCTTACTTGCAAGAGACGTACCGTGATATCCCACACCGTAACCTAATACAAATATAGAATACATAAATGTCAATACCGAGAAAAGACCGACTATACATCTTGTGGAAGATATATCTGACTTCTTGATTGCTTTGACACTTATATATATCATAATCCCAATAATAAACGGCATACCTATTATTATCGTTTCTGCAAAAGAAAACGGCAAATACGTTGTAAAATACGAAAGAACTGCCCGTACAAACGCCCCTATATTTTGGTTGTAGAAATCGGCAAACCTTTCGCTTAGAAGACAGGTTATGTGTACAATTACCGCTAATATACACATTGTAAAAAACACAAACGAAAATGTCGGAATATATTTTCTTATCTTTTTTATAAAAGTTGTATTGGTCTGTATATTATCCATCTTTTTTCTCCGTATTATATTATCATACATATTTTAACTTCGGCATATCTATTATACTACATACAGTATTTTATTTCAATGATATTTTATTAACAACATATATTTTGGAGGTATCTTTATGAATCAAATGAAAAAAATATTTTTCCTGCTAATTTCAGTCGCCGTATTTATTATTCCGCTGTGTTGGAATGCATCGGCAAAGCAAGACTCCCAAACGCCCGTATCCCCTGCTCTTTCAATAATTGCAAGCGATCTTCAAATGAGAAAAAGCGGTTTGACAAACAACGCGCTATATCTGACAAGCACTGACTTTGAGGAATTTTTAGGTCTTGAAAACATAAAATCAGTTACAATAAACACCCTTCCCTCCGAGTTTGAGGGCAAACTATATCTTGGAAACGTTCCTGTTATCGCAAACCAGACAGTATACAAAACCGACATGAACAAGCTTCGCTTTGTACCAGAATCTGCCGATGTATCATCTGCTACCTTCCGCTTTTCAGGAAATGGAATAAGCTGTGAAACTCCTATTAAATGCAGTCTTTACCTTTTGCCCGAAATAAATACTGCTCCGGTTATAAGTGAAGATGTTATAAACAGCGAAAAGCTGACAACTCAAAAAAACATTATGGTTTATTCAACCCTACATGCCGAGGACAGCGAAAATGACCAAATGATTTTTGAAGTTACTACAGAAGCTAAACACGGTATTGTAAGCTTTACCGATAGCAACAAGGGCAGCTTTACATATACACCCGCAAGTGACTACACAGGAAAAGATAAATTTGAATATGTTGTCTTCGATATATACGGAAACCGTTCCGAAAAAGCATGGGTCGAAATAGTTGTTGAGAAGAATAACGACAACATATTTTATACCGATATGCTCCGACGTGAAGAACATAACGATGCAGTTAAAGCTTCCGCATATGATATTATGTCAGGCAAAATAATTGAAGGAAAATTGTGCTTTGCTCCCGACAGTACCCCCACAAAAGCAGAATTTTTAGTTATGGCTCTTAAAGCGGCAGGACTAGAAGATACACTCATTTCAGTCGATACGGTTTTTGTTGATGACAGTGATATTCCCACAGCCTTAAAAGGTTATGTCGCATACGCTGTACAGAAAGGCTATATAAGCGGTACGAAAAAGGATCAAGGAGTCTTCTTCTACCCCAATTCACCCATAACAAGAGCAGAAGCGGCTGTTATGATAAATAATATTATTAACGCTCAGTGCGATAAAAAATCTGTGGTATTCAGCGACAGTAATGATATTCCATCATGGGCGCAGGAAGATGTCGCAACCTTAGCTGAGCTTAATATTATGGAAGCTCTTAGTGACGGAAGATATTCGCCAAACTCAAATGTAACCAATGCGCAGGCGGCAAAAATCTTTTGCAACGTATTTGAAATGAAATTAAAATAACAAAACAACCTATAATTTACATCAAAAATGCACATACTCTTTTCAAATATATTTCTGAAGGGTGCATTTTTTATGGGAAACAAAAAAAGTGAATATCAAAAATATGCAGATAAAACAGCGAGAAAATCTCCTCTTTTTCTCGATTGCACAAAAGCCTTTGTCGTAGGCGGATTAATTTGCACGTTTGCGGAGCTTTTGTTTAACTTCTACCTCAAGCTTTCAATCAAAGAAGAAACAGTTAAAATATTGGTTCCGGTAACATTAATATTTTTAACGGCAATATTCACAGGTCTCGGAGTATTCGATAAGCTTGCAAAGCATGCAGGCGCAGGTACGCTTGTACCCATAACAGGTTTTGCAAACGCCGTTGTATCTCCTGCCCTTGACACAAAAGCAGAGGGCTGGATTCTCGGTGTAGGTACAAAGATATTTACAATAGCAGGCCCCGTTATCATGTACGGCACGGTGGCGAGTGTTGTATATGGAGTGTTTTATTGGATAGTGCAAATGATCTAAAACTTTGAAACTCCCTTTCGCGTTGATATAACGAAAGGGAGTTTTTGCATACTATCTTTCTTCTCTGTAGTAGTTTATACCGCAGCAGGTAGGCTGATCGCCTTTGCCTTTGTCGCGGATTGATGACACAATAAGAACTGCAAATGTTATAACAAATGGAAGCATCTGATAGAACTCGTTGGGTATCATATCTAACCAGCCAAGAACACCGGGAAAAGCATCTTTAAGATTGCCCTTCCAAGACTGAAGAACAGTCAATGCGCCAAACAAGAATGAGCCGAAAATAGCTCTTGCGGGATTCCACTTTGCAAAAATTACAAGCGCGACCGCGATCCAGCCCATACCGTTTATCCAGCTCTCGTTCCATGCCCCGCCGTTTATTACAACGCCGAGATAGAGACCGCCAATGCCCGATATACCTGCGCCGCACACCGTATGTACATAACGGTAGAGAGATACGTTTACACCGCAAGCATCTGCCGCACCGTAATTTTCACCCGTTGCGCGAAGCTTCAAACCCCTCTTTGTCTTCGCCATGTATACCCAAAGCAAAACAGCGACCGCAACTGCAAGATATACAAGAATATTATGAGAGAACAAAACATCACCCAAATAAGGTATATCAGAAAGGAAAGGGATCTCTATATCTTCTTTCATAAACACCATCTGCGAAGCTTCATCCATTACGGGAAATGCACCTGAGCTTGTCAGAGACCTGCCGAAAAACTCATATACGCCTACACCGAAGATCGTTAATGTAAGACCCGTAACATTCTGATTTGCCTGAAAGGTTACAGTAAGAAAGGCATAGATCAGTCCGCCCAACGCCGCGCACAAAAATGCCGCAAGAATTGCTACTATTATACTGTTTGTCTTACAACCGAAATAATATCCGCCGATCGCCCCCATAGCCATAAGTCCTTCAACACCAAGATTAAGACTTCCCGACTTTTCGGACACTATCTCACCTACCGTACCAAAAAGCAACGGCACGCCCATTCTGATGGAGTAAAAAAGGAATTTAATTATCGTATTCATTTTTTGCCTCCTTCATTTTTTGACTTTATGTTAAGTACAAGCTTATAGTTGATAAAGAAGTCTGCCGCAAGAACTGCAAACAGTATAATTCCCTGCAAAATAGATGATACGGCAGGTGAAATGCTGAACGCGCTTTCTGCAACGCTTGACCCCTTTGAAAGTATGCACATAAGCACAGATGTTACGAGAATACCGACGGGATTAAGCTTCGCCAGCCATGCAACGATAACGCCAGTCCAACCTACCTCACTGGTTATACCCGTACTCAAACGGTAGGAGGTTGCAATACCCGACACCTGGAACATACCTGCAATACCAATGACTGCCGCGCTTATAAACATAGTTCTGATTATGATCTTCGGTACATTCATACCTGCGTACTTCGCTGTATTTATACTGTCGCCTACGATCGATATCTCATAACCCTGTTTTGTCTTTCTGAAATAGATGTAGCATACAACAACAAAAACAAGGGCAAAAACAAGAGATATATCAAAAGCAATACCGCCTATTTTGATCTGTGGAAGTCTTGCATTTTCCGCAAGCTGCGCAAAATCTCTGTTGTTCGGAGTTCCCTGCAAATTCAACTGTCCAAAATAGTATGTCTTCTTCAAATAAGTAAAGAAGTAAAGCACGATATAGTTAAGCATAAGCGTAAGAAGAGTTTCGTTTGTACCAAACTTGACCTTCAGCACAGCAGGAATAAGTCCCACAATCCCGCCGCCTACAGCGCCTGCAATAAACATACAAATCAAAACAACTATACTTGATGTGTCACTCGCTCTGAACAGATGAGCAACCGCTGTTGCCGCAATCGCTCCCCCAATAAACTGCCCCTCGCCGCCTACATTCCAAAATTTCATTTTAAATGCAAACGCTATTCCGAGAGATGTTATCGTCAAAGGGATTATCTGTCTTATAAGACCGTTCAAATTTATGGAATTCTTAAAACACCCGATAAATATGCTTGAATAATAGCTTATTGGGTTTGCGCTGTTTGCCATTACAAGCAATCCGCCTAAAATCAATGCTATCATTACAGATGTAAAATATATCAAAGAGGTTTTCCACAAAGGCAAAACATCTCTTTTTATAAGATGAACAAGCGGTTCTTTGTGTTTTCTGTGCTTCTTAGCCGAGGTGTTTCCTTTAAACTCATATTCAACCTCGCTGTTTTCAGCAATTTCAGTCTTTTTGTCATATTTTTGCTCTGCCTCGCCTGCATTTGTCATAAGCAAACCGAGCTGTTCCTTTGTCGCTTCCTTAGCATTAACAATACCGGTTACCTTGCCGTGACACAAAACAAGAATCCTGTCACAAAGCTCAAGCATAACATCAAGGTCTTCACCTACAAAAAGAACACCTGCACCTTTTTTCTTTTGCTCATTAAGAATATCATATATAATATAAGAAGAGTTAATATCAAGTCCTCTTACTGGATATGCCGTTACAATAACCGAAGGAGAAGACTCTATCTCACGTCCCACAAGCACCTTTTGTACATTACCGCCGGAAAGTTTTCTTACGGCAGTTTCAGTACCCGGAGTGTTTATTTCAAGCTCTTGTATAACCTTTTTTGCAATCTCTCTTGTGTTTTTACGGTCAACAAAGGGGGATTTCGGTCTGCTGTAAGTTTTGAGCATCATATTATCTGTAATACCAAGCGATGCGGCAAGTCCCATGCCCAGTCTGTCTTCGGGAACAAAACTCATACTTATTCCAAGATTAATTATATCTCTCGGACTCTTGCCTTCAATATTAATATCTTTATACAGTATCTTACCATTGTCCATCTTCTGAAGTCCTGCGATAACCTCACAAAGTTCCTTCTGTCCGCATCCAGATACACCCGCAACACCGAGAATCTCGCCCGAATGCAATTCAAAGGATATATCCTCTATAGCCTTAAGCCCCGATTCTCCGGAAACTGTTACATTTTCCAATTTCAGCAGTACTTCTTCTCTTGTACACTGCGGCCTCTCAATAGCAAGTTCAACCGCGCGGCCAACCATCATATCGGTAAGCTCTTTTGCGGTAGTTTCAGCAGTATTTACCGTACCGATACTTTCGCCCTTACGCAAGATGGAAACTCTGTCGCTTATTTCAAGAACCTCGTTCAGCTTATGGGTAATAATTATTATAGCGCAACCGCTTTTTTTCATTTTACGCAATATGGAGAAAAGCTTGTCCTTTTCCTGAAGCGTTAGCACTGCCGTCGGTTCATCAAGAATCAAAACATTTGCTCCGTAATAAAGCACCTTCAGTATCTCGACGGTCTGCTTTTCGCTGACTCCCATATCGCATACACACTTTTCGGGGTCTATATCAAACCCGAATTTGCGACTCATTTCACCGATTTTCTTAAATCGCTTCTTTCTTAAAAAATACTTGTCTATACCCTCTTCATTATCCGAACCTATAAGTATGTTGTCGGCGGCAGAAAACTTCTCAACAAGCTTGAAATGCTGGTGTACCATACCTATTCCAAGTCTTTTTGAGTCCTCCGGTGATTGAATAATAACCCTTTCACCGTTTATAAATATTTCTCCCTCATCGGGTTTATATATGCCCGACAGCATATTCATAAGGGTCGTTTTTCCCGAACCGTTTTCACCCAAAAGCGCAAGTATCTCACCTTTGTTTACCGAAAGGTTTATACCCTTGTTTGCGTGTACCGAACCGAATGTCTTGCTTATATTTTTTAGTTCAATAGCAGCATTGCCGCGTGTTCCCTCTGCCATAACCTCTCCTGTATTTTTGTTTATTTATTACAAATATGCTTCTCCCCCGTTTTACAGGAGAGAAGCATATTATAACGTCGTTTAAAAATTATTTGAGTTCTACACCCTCAACAAAGTAATTCATTGTACCTGTAATTACGGAGTCTTCAACAGATTTACCGCCTGCTGTAACGATTACATTACCTGCATTGTCCTTAAGATCAGCGTCTGTCTTAACAATCGCGCCATCCTTAAAGGAAAGCTTAACACCGGAGAATACATCCCATGTACCTTCTTTAAAGAGATCTTTTACAAGCTTGATGTACTCTTCTGTATTTTCAGCGCAGTTTTCAGAAAGGGTTGATACATCTACAAGGCCGTCAGCAAGACTGCCGTAGTAGTTGCCAAACTCCTCCCAAGTTCCTTCCATTGCCGCCTTTGTAGCAGCTGTGTAGTATACGCCCCAGTTCCAGATAGGAGCTGTAAGGTGTGCTTTAGGAGCTTCTGCTGTCATATCAGAATTGTATCCGCAGCCAAATACATTCTTGTTCTGTGCAGCAATCTGGGGGTTAGCTGTATCGCAGTGCTGTGCAATAACGTCGCACCCCATCTCGATAAGAGCTTCTGCATAAGCTGTTTCATTTGCAGGATCAAACCAGCTGTTGAGAGACTTTACATATACCTCAGCCTCAGGGTTAACAGACTGTACGCCAAGCGCAAATGCGTTGATTCCGCTACAGGTTTCAGCAAGTTCTGTACCGTATGCTGCAACATAACCAATCTTATTTGTCTTTGTCTTGAGTCCTGCTGCTATACCTGAGAGGTAACGAGCCTGATAAATTCTGCCAAAATAGTTGTTAAAGTTTTTTTCATTGCTCTTGTAGCCTGTGCCATGCGAGAAAATTACATCGGGATGCTCTTTTGCAAGCGCTTCGGTTGTATCCATATAGCCGTAGCTTGTTGTAAAGATAATTTTACAACCTTCGGAGATACATGCTTCTATGGATTCTCTGATTGCTGATTCATCGTTGTCAGCAATATTGAGTTTGCGAATAATCTGGTCATCGGAAAGACCGAGATTCTTCTGCATCTCAACAATTCCTACATCATGTGTGTAAGAATAACCCGAGCCGTCAGCAGGATCGCCGATATGAATTACGCCTACCTTAAATGTGTCATCGCTATCGTTTCCGCATGATGAAAAACACGCAAGAGAAACTGCAATCAACAACATTGCCAAAAGAATGGAAAGTAATTTTTTCATTGTGTTTTCTCCTTTGTTTTTTATTAAACTTTTTAGGTTATAATCAAGTATGCAAAAAGGCATACCTATTATCTGAATGAAATATTATTTCCGTCGATACTCTCGATAACAGCAAGGGATTCCACACGTACCCCCTTCTTACGAAGCTCACATCCGCCCGGCTGAAAACCTTTTTCTATCACTATTCCGACCCCGACGACCTCAGCACCGGCAGACTCAACCATACGCACAAGACCTCTCGCCGCGTTCCCCTCTGCCAAAAAATCATCAATGACAAGTACTCTGTCGCCCTGTCCGAGATGTTCTTTTGATATAACGATATCGTACTCTCTTCCCTTTGTAAAAGAAACTACCTTTTCAGTGTATACATCATTACCTATATTTTTGTGTCCGCCTTTCTTTGCAAACACAACATCACACCCAAACTCCATTGCGGCGGCGCAGGCAAATGCAATTCCCGATGATTCAATAGTAACTATCTTGTTTATTCCCGACTCATTAAAAAGCCTGAAGAATTCTTTTCCTATTTCTTTAAGAAGTTTGATGTCAATTCTTTGATTTATAAATCCGTCAACCTTAACAATGTTACCGGGAAAAATCTTTCCCTCCGATTTTATTCTGTCTTCCAAAAGTTTCAATGTTTTATCTCCCTATTAATACAGCAGAAACAAATTATACCTTAATTGTACACTATTTGACAATTTTTTTCAATAGTTTTTAACAATTTTACTATATTCGCGGTACAACTTTTTAAACAACAAAAAGTTTACACCAAAAACTTAATTTTATTAAGTTAACACTCGATAAAATTAATTAAATTAAGTTCACACCCTTATTTTTTTGTAAATACTTCACAAAATTAATTCAAAAGCCCTTTTAATTTAGTGAATTATTTACGTTGACATATTTAAATACAATGCAGTATAATAATATCAGGTTCCCCGAAAAGTATAATTGGGGCAGTACAAAAAACAGGAGGATATCATGAATAAGTATATTCAAGAAACGATCGAACAGATCAAAGCCCGTAACAAATACGAACCGGAATTTATTCAGACAGTAGAAGAAGTTTATGAAAGTCTTTCCGCTGTCGTAGACAGACATCCCGAATATGAAAAGACCGGATTGCTTGAAAGAATGGCAGAGCCTGACAGACAGCTCTCTTTTAGAGTTACATGGGTAGATGATAACGGTAAGGTCAATGTCAACCGAGGATATAGAGTGCAGTTTAATTCCGCCATAGGTCCATACAAGGGCGGACTTCGTTTTCACCCTTCTGTTTACATGGGCATTATGAAATTTCTCGGATTTGAGCAGATTTTTAAAAACAGCTTGACAGGACTTCCAATCGGCGGCGCAAAAGGCGGCTCAGACTTTGACCCGAGAGGAAAAAGCGACGGCGAGATCATGAGATTCTGTCAGAGCTATATGACAGAGCTCTACAGACATATAGGACCCGATATTGACATACCTGCAGGTGATATAGGCGTAGGAGCAAGAGAAATAGGATATCTCTTCGGTCAATATAAAAGAATTAAGGGATGCTTTGAAAACGGAGTTATTACAGGCAAATCCCTCAGCTACGGCGGTTCTCTTATAAGACCCGAAGCTACCGGCTACGGAGCTGTATATTACGCAGTTGAAGTATTACGTCATTTTGACGAAACAATCTCCAACAAGACTATTGCAATTTCTGGCTTCGGTAATGTTGCTTGGGGGGTTTGTAAAAAAGCTGAACAGCTTGGAGCAAAGGTTGTTACTATATCAGGCCCAGACGGCTATATCTATGACGAAGAAGGAATTACAGGAGATAAGGTTGATTACCTTCTTGAAATGCGCGCATCGGGCAGAGACAAAGCAGAAGATTATGTTACAAAATATCCAAAAGCAAAATTTATAAAGGGCAAAAAACCCTGGGAAGTAAAAGCAGATATTATTATGCCCTGCGCTACTCAGAACGAAGTTGATATCACAGAAGCGCGTAAGATCGTTGAAAACGGAACAAAATACTATATCGAAGTTTCGAATATGTCAACAACTAATGATGCACTAAAATACATTAAACAAAATGTTTTGGCTGTCGGTCCCTCTAAAGCTGCAAATGCAGGCGGCGTTGCGGTTTCGGCTCTTGAAATGAGTCAGAACAGCATGCGTTACAGTTGGTCGGAAGAAGAGGTAAACGAGAAACTTCACAATATAATGAAGAACATACACGATGAATCGGCAAGAAAAGCTGAGGAATACGGTCTCGGATATGACCTTGTTGCAGGCGCAAATATAGCAGGTTTCCTTAAGGTTGCCAATGCTATGATGGCACAAGGTATTATGTAACAAATATTTTATAACAAAAAACACAGTAAAAAATTAATCCTTTACTGTGTTTTTTTATATTTATTTCTTCCTATATACCGAGCGGTATGCAAGTATTATAACTGACAGTGCCAAAAGTGCCCCTATTGATGCCACTGCGATTACCGTTTTGTTTCGAGAACCGAGTAAATATACTCTCTCTTGGTCTTTTTTTTCGCTTTCGGGCGCATCAGTTTCCAATAGTTCATCAGTCGCAGGCTTGTATGTCTCAGGAGAAGTTTTTATAGTATCTGAACTGTCTGTGGTTTCAATATCAATTCCGCCCAAAGTATTTATGTTTACCGTAACGCCCTCTCCCTCTATCTTTTCAACAAACTTTTTTACATTCCCGCTGTAGCTGTTTATATTTACTGCACTCTTTTTTATATCGCCCTCTTCTGTCTGTACAGCATTACCGTTTCTGTCCGTTTCTGGCGAGGGAACAATATAATCGGCTATCTTTATCGTACTAACATTCTGCAAAACACCACCGTTTATATCAACAGTGTTATATTTTCCCAATGCCGTTATATCCTTTCTGAATGTTCCGCCGTTTACGGTCAAAATAAAATCTTCGTTAATATCTGTCAATGCCCCCACAGATCCGTGAAAGATTCCGCCGTTTACAGTCAAGTATGCATTTCCATTTTGTAAACCGCCTTCGTTTATATATCCCGAAGCTGAAACACTTCCATCAAAAGTACCACCTTCAATTACAAGTGTTGTGTTCCCCGATAAAGATCCGTCTCTGTTTCCTGCGCAAACATTATTGTATGTTCCGCTTTTAACCGTTAGTCTGCACTCAGAAACAGATGTTATTTCTCCAAAAGATACCCCAACAACCGAAATATACGGAGCATCTCCCTGTTTTTTGCACACTATTCCCTCTCCGAAGACAGTATCGTATCCTCCGCAGATAATAGCACGCACTTTATCGCTTCCCTCAGTAACAATACTCAAATTTTCAAACACAAAGCTACCTGCAAGAATCATATTTGCACTGCCGTTTTTGTCCCCCGCGCAAAGCATCGCGTTGTCAGTCAAACGGTAATCATTTTCTCCGTCTACACTTGTAACAGTAATAACTCTGTCACCGTTTGAGGTACCGCTTTTTTTAGAAAGGTTTATAAGCTCGTTATAAGTGTATTTTCCGCATATAACGATCTTACCGCCCGTATCCGCAAGTTTTCTTACCGCTTCTTTAAAATCCCCAATAGCATTTTCATATGATGTTCCGTCACCAATTCCGCCGTCTCTTAAAAAAATTGTATTTGTCTGCGCTCTGAGAGAAATCAAACCAAAAAACACTGATATGAGCATCAGCAAAATGACGGCAATACAGTATTTGATTATTTTTCTTTCGCTCATTACAATGTCTCCTTATATATTTTTACTCAACCATACTATTATAAGTATAAAACGAGATTCTAAGCATATCAATACTTCCAGTATAACAATAGTTTACATTTTCACTTCCGTATCTTCCCAAAAGATTTGTAAAAGTGAAAGCAAACGGCTTTTCTGTCTTATACTCAGATACAACGGTACCGTTTAGGTATAGAGTTATATTTTTTGTTTCTTTTGTATAATTTATCCTCCAGGAATTTACCTGTCTGTTACTCTCAATATATTCTCTGTAAGGCAAATAAAATGTCTGACCATCATTGTCAACCAGCCTCGCCGAATAACCCATATTCTGTGCAAAAGGTGCAAGATATATATATCCCCTCGTGCTGAACTCATTTCCAAGAATAATGCTGTTATCGTTCAGCATACCATTCCACTCGATATCCCAGTCGGTTTCAGATGTAATCTCTATTGATTTTGTAAACATAAAATCCACCTGTCTCTCGAGAGAAACAAGAACTCCGCCTTCAAGAGAATACATATCATTTTTTGAGCGTTCGGAAAGACTAAGAGAATTTGTACCCTCCTCATTTTGAAGATCGTTAAATTCCCATGTATACGTTGTACGTTCTACATCAATAAGAGCTTCATCTCCAATATATTCTATGTTCAACTTAAAATCAACACCGCCGCACTCAAAGGCAATTTTCGATACTGTGCTGACTTGACTGCCTTCGGCTATACTTATAACGCCTCCCTCAGAATACGACAAATTTTTTTCATCATATATTACAGTTACCTTTGTACTGTTTGCATACAAAGGCATTACAACGGTCACTGTACGTATTTCATCATCACTTTTCATCTTTACTGTCTGATCGTACTCAAATAAGTCTTTGTGTGTATTGCTGAAAAGTTCGATTTCTCTCACAGTTTTATCGGTACCGGAACTATAGCAATTATAGAGATTGTAAGCTACATCGCTTCCAATCAGATTGTAACCGTTTTGGGTATAATAAAGATTTCCTTCGCTTACAAAACCATTTTCAATACTCGCAGTTTCGGTAAGTCTTGTAATAATCCTCAATGTATCAAACATGTTTCCGAGCATATACTGCGCGGCGCATACAGGCTCAATCTTCTTTTCTCCCTCAGTCAATGCAAGAGAGGAACGTACCGGAATGATCGCTGTCATATCGGGTTTTACATCATTATTTAAATTGTTGTAAAAATCCTTAAAATAGTAAATATACTCTTCTGCTGTCATGCCGTGAGCAATATCCCATTCTCCCTGAAGCCATATGCAGAATTTTTTCTTCAGTATATACGGAGAAGCTTCGTCTTCCAACAATTCTGTAAAAAAGCTTATACGTGTATCTGCCATTTTGTACGCCTCGCCGTCAGCAGTCCATTTTGTAACCGAAACGTCAGACACCGCCGTCTGAATAAACAGCGCTTTCTCGCTCGTGAGCGAATACCACTTTTCTGCCAATGCAGGTGTAAACCCCTGTCTTCCTGATGAAATATCCTTCATTTGAAACAATCTGTCATCAAGCTCGGCAGTATATGCAGTTCCCGGCAAAGTCTTTACGCTTTCATCAGCATTACCGCCCTCACCTGCCGCATTACCCTGACCTGCAATAATAAACATGTTGAGCGGTGCCTTGGTTGTTTTTGTTACAGTCATGGTATCAACAAGCGTTTCTCCAACGTATGCGTTTACGGAAGAAATTTTTTCACTTATTCCCGTTGCGCACACAACACCGTTTGCATCAACCTCAATGTTCCTATCCTCCGACTCAACAGAAAAAGTAAACATTTCTCCCTCTTTTAGAGTATAGTCCGGTACAAAAGTATATCTGTCATCATACTGAAGCACAAATCCCTTTGAGCTTTTCTTTATAAATTTTACTTCATAGCTGTTCTTGAACTCACCGTCATCAAGATACAGTCTTGCTGATGCATCGGTTGCATCCTTGGAAAAAAAAGCTTGATAAATAACAAGCTCAACCTCATCGGAAACAGTCGTTGCCCATATTTCAGGTATAATAGGATTTCCGCTCGGAAGGTCTATCTCATAATATCTTACTTCGGGTGAAAAATCAATATTTTCACCCAAAACCCCCATCGCAGAAAGTCTGGGAGCTTCGGGAGGCGCCGGCTCATATTTGGGCTCGTCCGTGTTATCTTTTTTTAAAAAAAGTAAAGCAACAACCGCTATTATTACCAATCCAACAACAATAAATAATATATGTTTTTTTAGTATATTTTTAATTTTAACCATATTTTAACCCTTTCTGTACACAGCGTTAAAATTGTTTATTACATTATATTATACCATTTTTAATATTTTGTGTCAAGGTTGAAGGTTTAACACACAAAAACTACGGTAATACTATAAATATATTATTTTATGTGAGGTTAATCTATGAATAAAACAAAAAAACATAAATTTGTCTGTACTTTTGTTGTGTTTGTCTTATCTATACTTTTTTTAATAGCCTGTAATTCAAATGTTACAGGACATCAAATCGTGGGAATATGGGAACACGAGGGAAATAGAATTGAATTTACCGACAAGGGTTACTTCAAAAAAGGAAACGAAAAATACACCTATTTCGTTGATGAAAAACAAGTTACTATAGATAACAACGGAGAAGCTATGGTTATTGATTATTCTATCAATCCCAACGGCACACTTACCATGAACGGTCTTATATATTACCCTGTAAGTAAATAAAAATCCATAAAAACTTCCCGCCTAAGTCCCTTTTATCACACTCAAAGTTACACGGCGGGAATTATTTTGCTGTGTTATTACAGTATTGTTTTTAGGTACAGAAAAAACATTTTATCTTGTAAATATTTCTTGCATAACGGTTTTATTAAGCTTGTCGTTTTTTGAAAAATCCATAGCGTTTATATAGTACTTTTCAAGCGCTGAATGGAGTCCGTAAATTTCATCAAATCCTCTTTGAACTCCCTCATATAAAGAATTTAAACAACGCCTTGCAAATCGGTTCTTTTGCTTGTTGTTCCTTATCTCGTCAAGGTCAATAAACCTATCCATATTAATCTGTTTTTTGTTTACATCGTCATCATCTGATATAACAAAAGAACAGCTTACTTCGGGCAAATATATTGCCGAAACAGTAGATATATCAAGATAACCAGGGCTGTAAATAACCTTAAGCTTTTTCTGTTCGGCTGTTTTCATAAGCATTTCCGTAAAAACGCTTCCTATTCCGTATCGGTCGCGTATAACATATTTATTTGCCGCCAGTTGATGATACGTATCATAAATAATATGTCCCGCATGGGAAATGCTTTCGACAGGTCGTATTTTTTTACTGAAGTCCAAACCATTTTTCCAACCTCGGCTCAGTCTTCCTATTGCGGCATACATTTTTTCAAACTTGACCGCACGTCTGTTACATATCTTTATTTCAGATTCTACCCTACCTGCCGCCGCAAGATAGTTATATACATTGTTATACAATGTGCTCTTGGCTTGAACTATTTCGCATATCTCATCTGCATTTTTCCGCAGTATTTTTTCATTCCAATGATCACCGAGGTTTATTATTTTATCCTTTACCCCCGGCACTTTAGGATCATATGTATGAGGAGAAGTACCGTCTATTACAGCTGTTTTTAATTCTTCTATTATTATTCCGTCAAGAGATAACGGATCTGACGAACAGTAAAAATATTCTACCGAATAATTATTTTTTTCGGCTTCATCAGCAATACTTCGAATAAAACTTGATTTACCAGTCCCAGACCCTCCCTTTATCACATACACCATATCAAGTCCGCCGTATATTTCGTCAAAATAGCATACAAAGCCCTTTTCAGTATTTGCTGAGGCAAAGTATTTCTTCTCGTTCTGCATTAAAAAATATCTCCCTTTCAATTCTTTTCATTGATATTCTATGCAAAACCATAAAATTATGTTATTAAAATCTTTTATTTAAACAGCAAAAAAATTTTTGGCTTTTGCAAAAAAGCAGACAAATACAGATTTTTATCTTAAACACAAAAGAGGAAGCCATTTAAATAAGCTTCCTCTTGATTCTTTTATTTAAAGTACTCTACACCCGACAGGAATATCTTCTGGTCCTGATTTCCGGGAACATTTATTGCAACGCCGTTGCCTATACGTTCACTGTGCGCCATCTTACCGAG
>JAZRIJ010000075.1:0-4849 GCA_045645205.1 Eubacteriales bacterium | reverse complement strand
GGTGATGAAATGGGCACAGAACTTGCAAGAGAAATCCGGAGAAAAGGCATTGAAAGTCCTATTATATTTTTGACAACCTCAATAGAACACGCTCCCGAAAGTCTTGAAACAGATACACTTCGCTATCTAATAAAACCACTTAATCCGGAAAAGTTTTATGAAGCAATGGATGTAGCAGTCGAAAAAGCCGAAAAGCTTGGCAGTAAATTCATAAGGCTAAAAACGGAGAACGGAGTTGAAAATATTAATATAAGCAATATCCTTTATACGGAGTCGCGCTCTCACTATCAGTATGTGAATTTTGTAAGCGATGAACAGGTGCGTTCGAGAATGACGGTTGCAGAGCTGTTTGAAGAACTTTCGCAATATGGCGGATTTGTTCGTGGCGGAAGTGCTTATATAATAAATCTTAATAAAGTTAAAAGTGTATCTACCGGGGAAGTGAGCTTTAATAACAATACAAAGTTATTTCTTCCTCGTGGTGCACATAATGAAATTAAAGAAGCATTCTGGCTTCTTCAGTACGATGGGCAGGAGGGTTAAGTATGGCTACAATATCAGTCTTAATTGAACAATTATTCATTCTTGTGGCACATGCCATTTCGGGCATATACTCATCAAACTTAAAATACAGTAAAAAAACAACCTTTGTTATTTGGAGCATTTGGCTTGTGTTACAGGGATGTCTTTGGTGTTTCGGAGAATTTGTGATAAATGATATCGGTATGAAATTCTTTTCAATATTTATTTCAGCCTTCATCCTTCAATATATTGTCTTTTTTGCAACTACAAAAGGAAAGCTTTCTCAAAGACTTTTTACCATACTTACATACTCCGTTTTCTTCTGTATATTTATGGCGTTTAATACGGTAATACAAGGGACATTCCCCGGTATGAACATCGTAATCAGATTGATTGTCCTTTGCGCGCTTTTGATTGGTATTTTGTATTATTTTTTGAATTTTGTTTGTCCTTTATGCCGTGTAGCATCAAAAAGTATGGTAGCAGGGTGGTATCCGCTTGTTTTTGTAAATGTCATATTTGTAATTACATTAGTTGCACTATCGGTATTTCCCGTTAAAATTGCAAGCATTTATGAACCCGGATTTATACCGCTTCTTTTCCTCAGCATTTCAATCTTTGCGGTATATCCTGTCATATTTTCCAAGATTAAAAATATGACAGAAGTTGCGATGAAACGAGAAACCGAACAGCAAAACAAACTTCTGCTTTTGCAGATTGAAAATGAAAATCTGCAAATGGCGGCAGACCGCATGGCAAGACACGACAGACGACATCATAACCTTGTGCTTTTGGAATTTGCAAACAAAAACGACATTGAAACCGTAAAGGACTACTTAAAAACTCTTGTAGACGATGACTCCGATAGCCTTGGCGAAATAAACTATTGCAAAAATCCAACGATAAATACAGTTCTTTCTGTGTATGAAAAGAAAGCAAAAGATGCGGGTATTAAAGTAAAAATCTCAGCTCGTGCCGGAAATGATATACCTGTATCCCCTAAAGACATGGTTATAGTTATTGCCAATCTTTTTGAGAATGCAATCAACGCTACAAAGAAGCTTAAATCAAAAGAGAAAATTATTGATGTTGATATAAGAGAAAAAGAAACACGCCTGCTTGTGAAGATAGAAAATCCGTGTAAAACTAATCTGAAATTTGATGAAGTAGATTACGGTATTGGAATCAGCTCTGTTATAACAACCACAGAGAAGTACGAGGGCATGTACGATTTCACTGCCCAAGACGGAACGTTCAGTTCAAAAGTGTGTTTAAATTATTAAAATAATAAATCTTGAAACTCTCCTTCGGGAGAGTTTTTTTGTGCTTATCAAGGGTTGTTTTATCAAAAAAATATGCAATCTGTGCCAAAAATCTGCGATTTATGCCAAAATCAACATTTTTTATTATAGTTTGATAAAATCATAATGTGTAAATATGAGGATATAGGAGGTATAGAAGTGAAAGAATTAAAATACACAAGCGACGGATATTTGATTGTATCTGAGTTATACAAATGTCCTTTGTGGGAAAAGAGTTTAACCTGCTCTTCAGGCTGCGAGCACGATTGTTTTTTCTGTGAATATTCAGACTTCAGAAAACCGGAATATATGCTTGAGATGACAAATAAGTCTGCCGGTGAAAAGCTCTACAGTATTTGTCACAACGAGTTCAACAGGAAATAACATTAAAAACTCCAAAAAAATTTGTTGTTCTTGCCAAAGTGGCAAATTATATAGAAATTAAAAATTGAAAGTCAAAGGTGGTATTGAAGTGAGAAAAAATAACAAACGAATATTATCAGCCGGATTAGTTTTGTGTATGCTTATCTCCCTCTTTTCGCAAGTTGCATATGCAGAGGGCGGCAGCGCATTTGTATCAGGACAGTATGAAACTGTTTCGGGAGAGAATATTGAAATTGAGCTTAAAGCAACAGACTCTACAGGTGTTATTGCGATGCTCTGTGAGATTGAGTTTGATGCCGAGTTTCTTGAAATTTTGCGATACGATGATGCAAAGCTTATCGGAGGAACGCTTACAGCCAAAACAGATGAATCCCCATTGAAACTTTTCTGGATGGATGCACTCGCCATGGAAAATACATTGGTTGAAGGTGTTCTTGGTACGTTTACTTTCAAAGCGCTGAAGGCAGGAAAAACCGAAATCAATGTAAACTACATAGAAGCATATACAAAAGATGGAGATTTAGTTCCTTTTGAAAATGCAGTGACCCATGTAAATATAAAAGAATCGGACACTCCTATAGTCGAGGCAAAAGAATACACAATTAAGGCAACTGCAGGAGCAAACGGAAAAATTAACCCGTCAGGTGAAATTAAAGCTACAGAGGGTAAACAACTACTCTTTATATTCACACCTGATTCCGGGTATAAAGTAAATGATGTAAAGGTTGACGGAGCAAGTTTAGGTGCGGTACTTGAATATACCTATGATTCGGTGAATGCGGACAGCGAGATTGAGGTGACATTCGAAAAAATACGCAGTTCGGGCGGTTCACCAGGCGGAAGTTCTTCATCAGGCAAATCAGATGAAGAAACCATTGAGAAACCTACTGAGGAAACAACAACTAAAGAAGAGACAACAAAAGAAGAACCCGTAAAAACAGAATGGGTTAACCCCTTTAGTGATGTAAAGACGGATGATTGGTATTATGAGTATGTAAAATACATTAACGAGAAAGAACTTATGAAGGGTATTTCCGAAACTGAATTCGCACCTAACAATACAGTTACAAGAGCGATGTTTGTAACGGTTCTTTACAGATTGGAAAAAGAGCCAACTGCAACCAAAGCAGATTTTGCAGATGTACCTGAAGGTACATATTATGAAAATGCAGTGGGCTGGGCGGTTCAGAACGGAATAGTAAATGGCGTGTCAGAAACAGAATTTGCACCTGATAATACTATTACCCGTGAACAGATGGCAACCATCATTCACCGCTATATGAAATTCAAAGGCTTAGATATGTCGGTAAGCGAAAATGTAGATGTTACATCATACGAAGACTTTGAAAATATTTCGGATTATGCCAAAGATGCTTTTAGGTTTGCATGTTCAAACGGTATTATATCGGGAACGAGCGAAACTACTCTCGCCCCAAAAGAATCTGCAACAAGAGCACAGATGGCGGCAATATTCCAAAGATGCGAAAATGTGTTATTAAATCAGTAAAATGATTTATAAATATACATAACATAGGAAAGGAAGCGAATTTATGAGAGCAAAACTTTCAAAAAGAATTTGTTCGGCTATTCTTGCAGTAGCAATGCTTTTGTCTTTAGCACCTGTTACAACATTTGCTATAACAGACGAAGATATTCCTGCAAGCGTAGAACTGGGTAAGGGTTTCAATCTGCTTGAATGTAAGACTTTTGAATCAGCAAACCTTAAGTCTGCAATCCTGTTTGATAGTGTAGATACTCTTAATCCCACAAAGGTAAGAATTGGTAATGTTGAGTCCAATATGACGTATATCACAAGTATGTCATCATATTTAGACAATACACATACCGATATCTCTACTGAAGTCGGAGTAACCAAAGAGGGCCTTTTGGCAAAGGCAGAGGTTAAAGCCAAGTTCGGTTTTAAAGGTGAATGGGAATCCTCCGCCACAGTGAATACTTCAAGACTTATCCTTGAGATTCTTGCCAAGGCATATAAGTATTCACTCAATATGGAAATGAGCGAGCCATGGGCGAAGGATGAAAACGATGAATATGTGTCAATCAATCCTACATTTGCATATGACCTTGTTCATATGAGACCCGAGGATTTGTTCAATACATACGGAACACATATTGTGACACAGTATGACGCAGGTGGTGAAGCATATACCTCTTATGAAGGTACAGATGCATCAAATTCAATGAAGAGCGAATTTGATATCACAACAAACGCAACCGTTAACGTAAGTGCGGCAGATATTGCCGATGTTAATGTTGAAGTTAATGCATCAGGCGGCGAAAAGCACGAGGACAGCTTTGCAAATAATAACAAGCAGACAAGCATGCGTGTTCGCGGTGGTGATCCTTTCTATTCAACATTTGATAAGATTATAGCAGGTGATGCTGACGAAACAGTTAACGGCTGGCTTCAGTCAATGTTCACAATGGACGAAAATACAGGTTCAACAAAGGCTACAATGATTCAGACTGACGACCTTAAACTTATGCCTTTGTGGGAGCTTCTTGAAATGGACTATGGCAGGGACCATTCAGAGCGTGTGGCACAGCTTCGAGACTACTTCCAGGAAAATGCCAACCGTGAATATCTTGAGTTATATGAAGAATTTATCTATGGCATCCCC
>JAZRIJ010000074.1:0-30373 GCA_045645205.1 Eubacteriales bacterium | reverse complement strand
GACGTTCGGAATATGTTCCTAAAAAGATTATCCCTTTTAATTTTGCTAAAACATACAAAACCCCGGAAGGTGCCTGTATTCATTTCTTTATTGATGATTTTCAGTTTGAAAGAATATGGAATTATCCCAATAAATATATACACCTTCTAAAAAAATTTGAAGGAGTAATAACTCCCGATTTTAGTATGCTTAGTCAGATGTCGGTTTCGCAAAGAATATGGAACTGCTATCGAAACCGTGCTTTAGCTTTTTGGATGCAGGCAAACGGAATAAAAATTGTTCCTACTATTGAATGGGCATATTATAGTGAATTTGAGTGGTGTATTGATGGAATTCCTAAAAATAGCAGTGTTGCTATTGGTTCGTATGGATGTTTAAAAAATTCTGTTTCCAAATATGGCTTATTAAAAGGTATAGAAAGAATTGCAAACGAACTCGAACCGAGAGTAATTGTTTGCTATGGCCCGGAAATAAAAAGTGCATACGGGCTATGTAATAGAATAATTTTTTTTGAAAACTATTGTAAATCTATTAAAAAGAGGATAAAATGAATATGGGCGGTACAAAAAGATATCAAGAATCAGGCGGATTTGATTATCAAACATTTGAAACAATTGGCACAGCAGGCAATGGCATAAAAATACTTAAAAAAATAGGTGGAAAATCCACAACACCATCATACTCAAATACTCCGTATACAATGTATGCATCTTTAGATGATAAAATGGGAAAAATAGAAAAAGTATCTGTGTATAGAGGTCCTGACGGAAGGAAAAAGAGTAAAGACATAGACCGGGGTCATGTGCACACAAATCCTGATGGTACGGTTTTCCTGGCGGATAAGATTCATGTTCAAATATATGATGAAAATGGAGTAAGGTCAAAAATAGCAAGGAAACCATCTAAGAAAGAAAAAAGAATTTTTTTTACGGCCCTATATGGAAGGAGATAGCGGCGATGGCTAAATATTTTGGTTACAAAAGCAGAGAAGAGTTTATTGACGATATGTATGAAGGCGATGTTTCATTTCGTTATAAAGATTCCTCATATATATTTACCCTTGACGGTCGAGGATATAACTGCATTCCTAAAATAATAGATGACAAACCGCTTAATACTGATGAAATGATTAAAATGACCGCATCAGCCGATACGGTGGAAGAATTAATAGATAAAGTAGTTTTCTCGGATGGCGTTACATTAAACGAAGCTTTGGAAATGGATGAATCAGAGTTTTCATAAAATAAAAATTTATATATTTAAAGAACACTTGAACACAGGTGTTCTTTTTTTGTGCCGGAAGCAAATTGCCGGCGGATGTGGTTGGAGGGATAACATGGAAGTAAAGTTTATAGATATAATAACCTGCAAGCAGTGCGAACTACGTCTTTATAGGTACAGAGGTATGCTCTTGGTGGATTTCATCAAAGAACGTAACGCCCTTCCAAGATGTAAAGGATGCAGTAAGCTATGCCAGGCAATGAACAAACAGTGATGAATGATTACAGAAGAGAGGTGGTGAGAGTTGGCAAATGAAAAAAATCTTATAAAAGGCAAGGCTACACAATTTCGAACAGGCGAAGAACAGGCGAAAATAGCAAAAAAAGGCGGTAAAGCTTCGGGAAGAAAAAGACGGGAGCAAAAGACATATAAAGAAATGGCAAAAGCAATGCTATCCGCAAAGGTTGATAATGAAGAAATGCAGGCAATTGCAAAACAGTTTGGTATAAAAGACCTTGATGTTAAAACACTGACCCTTTTAGGAATGATACGAGCAGCTGCAGGCGGCTCTCACAATGCTTTTGACAGATTGCTCGAATTAAGTGGCGAAAACGAATCAACAGACGATGCAGGCCTTATGAATGAACTGCTTAAGGAGTTTAAGAAGATATGAAGATTAAATATACCGAAAAGCAGAAAGACCTACTGCGGATGTTCAAAGAAGGTAAGCTTCGACGTTTAAACATTCTGCACGGCTCTATCAGAAGCGGAAAGACGTGGATAAGCCTTGTATTATGGATGTTTTGGATTGCTGTATCGCCAAAAGATAAGTCATATCTGATGGTGGCAAAGACATTGACATCACTCAAACGTAACTGTCTTGACCTGCTTGAAAGTCTTGCCGGCAGAAAGAATTTTACATATTCACTATCGCAAAAGCAGGCGACATTGTTCGGCAGACGGATATATCTTGAGGGTGTAAACGATGCCAGGGCAGAAAGCAAAATAAGAGGTATGACCCTTATGGGAGCGTATTGTGATGAGCTTACGCTTTTCACGGTGGATTTCTTTTCGATGCTTTTATCCCGTTTGAGTGAACCGGGAGCAAAGCTTTTCGGAACGACCAACCCTGATAATCCAAATCATTGGTTGAAGAAAGAATACATTGACCGAGCCGACGAGCTTGATATGCTTGTGGTTCAGTTTCTTATAGATGACAATACATCTCTTAACCCGGAATATGTAAGGTCCATCAAAGCTGAAAATACGGGCGTGTTTTATGACCGTTTTATTTTGGGTAAATGGGTAACTGCAGAAGGTCTTATATATAAAGAGTTGGCGGACAACACAGAGCAGTATATGATTGACCGTGATGAGCTGCCGCATCTTCACGGCGTATGTGTTGGTGAGGACTTCGGCGGAAATAAATCCGGACACGCTATTGTATGTAGCGGGATAGGAGCTGACGGAAAGCTATATTTCACGGATGCTCGGTTTCGCAAAGCTACAGGAAGTACTGCAAGCGGTCTTGTGAATTGGAGCTGCAACACGTTTGATGAAATATATGCCGATTTGGATTATTACTTCGATGTATATGCCGACAGTGCGGAGCAGGTACTTATAAATTCCATCCGAGAAAAGACAAATTTCAGTATATACAATGCAATGAAGAAGCCTATTGTTGACAGAATAAGGCTTTTAAACATCCTGATTGCAACGGACCGGGTGCGATTTGTAAGAGGAAAAACAGAAACACTTATTGATGCGCTGTGTTCGGCGGCGTGGGATGATAAAGCAATGGAAGATAAAAGGCTTGATAATGGCAGTTTCAACAATGATATTATAGATGCTGCCGAATATTCTTTTGAGTATAATATGCATGAATTAAGATAAATGAGGGTGATAGATATGTGGTTAAAAAATATGTGGGACCGTATACTTCGTATGATTGGGATTACAAAATCCATAACAACCGACGGGCAACACGGTAAAAACGAAGGATACACGCGAAAATATAAAGATATTGAAGGTATTAATTTTGGAGAAATCTTTTCAAAGAGACTTGCAACCATAGCAACGGCAGACAGCAGTCTTGTTATACCTGCAGATAATAAGAGAGCAGAGGTTCTTAATGATGCCGGACAAATGGTGTGGGATAAAATTTCAAAGGTTGCATCGCTTGCACTTGGTACCGGCGGCAGTCTTATTGTACCGTATGTTCAGAACGGAAAAATAATGTTTGATATAGCAACACAAGACAGACTGTGCATAAATGCGAAAAATGGCGATGCTATAACAAATGCAACGGTACTTGCTGATATGGTGGTCCTTAATGACATTATGTACTATCGTTTTGTGAATTATTCTATAGAAAACAATACACTTATTATAACAAACAAAGTAACAACGCAGTACGGCCGTGAAGCTGTTGTTGAACAGTGGAAGAATATTGAGGATATTGCCATTGCAAACGTGGACCGAGTTCCGTTCGGATATATCAAATCACCGGCAGATAACAGAGACGGCAACGATGATTACGGCGTTCCTATTACATACGGCTGTGATGCAATAATCGACGAAATAAAAGAATGCCTTAAGCAGTTTAAGGATGAATTTAAGCTGAAAGAGGTTAAAGTCTTTGCGGATGACCGTATGTTTAAGAAAGATGCCAAAACAGGAAAGCCTGTAATTTCAAGCAAGTTATTCTATGCCGTTAAAAATATGGGCGACAGCAGCAAGCCGTTTGAAATATTTTCAGAGGACTACAAAGACAATTCATTTGTTAACCGTCTTTCTGTGTTGTTTGAGTTGCTTGAAAAGGCAGTAGGAACAAGCAGGGGCATTTTATCAAAACCCGATGCAAGCTACGAAAATAAAGATGCTGTGCGTGAAGCAAACCGTGCAACCTGGGCGATTGTTACAGCGCTTCGGAAAAACATTGAAAAAGGCTTTGAAGATTTTCTTTATGCCTGCAATGTTCTTGCGAATTATTATAACCTTACTCCCGCTGGTGAATATACCTTCAGTTTCGATTGGGATTATTCTCTTATCGAAAGCTCCGTTGAAACGTGGAATCAGATGAAAGACCTGCAGAGCATGGGCGGTATGGGTAAAGCCGAAATGCGTGCATGGGTTACAGGTGAAGATATTGATACAGCACAAGGTAAGGTTGATGAAATTGCGAAAAAGGAACCTCAATTAAGAGATATGTTTGGAATGAACAATAATGCTTAATGAACATCAGATTAATTTTCTTCCGGAACGAATTTCACAGCGGATAAGCGACATCAACAGTGAATATCTTGAAAGTATCGGTACCGTAATTAAGAAAATCGGCGAACTGCGGCCAAAGGATGTGCATCAGCTGCAACGTATGTATAATTACGGCGCTGATATGGAAAAGGTTATTGAAAAGCTTTCTTCCGTAAGTGGCAAAAACGCGCAGGAAATATACGATATTTTTGATATTGTTGCAAAAGAGAACTACGACTATTCCGAGCCGTTTTATAAGGCGCAAGGGATGAAATTCATCCCGTATGAGCAAAACGAGGATTTACAAAGGTATGTCAATTCGCTTGCAAAACAAACGGTAGATGAATATATTAATATTACACAGCATACCGCCTTTGCAGTGTTTGCAAAAGACGGAAAAAGTATTGCACCACTGTTTGAAGCAAATAAAAATAAGCTTGCAACGCCTTTATCTGATACATACACAAAGCTTGTTGATTATGCCGTAACAAAGGTTCAGCTTGGTGAAGAAAGCTATACGAAAGCAATGCGGGATGTTGTTAAGGCTATGGTAAACAGCGGAATAAAAACCATTGATTATGCAACCGGGTATTCCCGTAACCTTGAAGCATCTGTGCGGCAAAACATATTGTGGGGTGTGAAACAGTGCAATCAAAACACCGCAGACCAAATAGGCGAAGATTTCGGCGCTGATGGATATGAGGTAAGCTATCACAGCAATCCAAGACCCGAACACGCCGATATGGCAGGAAAGCAGTTTGCGAAAGGTCCGGCACGAACTGTCAAAGGTGTGTATTACCCTTCGTTTGAGGAGGTTGCAGAGCCGCTGCTTAATGAATACGGCTGTCTGCATTTTAAATTCTCAATACTTCTCGGCATCTCTGTTCCGGCACACACCAAGGAACAGCTTGAAGAATTTAAAGCAAGGGATAAACAGACGTTTGAGTTTGAAGGGCATAAATACACCGCCTACGAGGGCAAACAGCTGCAGGGCAGAATTGAAAGTGCTATAAAATATCAAAAAGACCTTGCTAATACGGCAAAAAAAGCCGGAGACGATGACCTTCGCCGTGAAGCGCAGTATAATATAAACGTGCTTACCAATAAATACGCCAAGCTTTCCGAAGTAAGCGGACTTCCTACGAGGATGGAACGTCTGAAGATGGCTGGATTTAAGCCTACAAAACGTGCAACAAGTAACATTGCCTTTAATACTAAGCCTGGCGGTAGTCCTAATGCAACAGTAAATATGACATTTATTAATTCTCAAAAATATTCAGATAAATTTAAGGGATTAACAGGAAACACAAAGGTTGATGAAGTTATTGCTGCAAAGAGCAGGGCAATATTAAAAAATAGAAACGGAACTCTGTTCGAGGAGCTATTTGCGATTGATGCAAATACAGGCCGAACACTTACTTATATAAAGGGAAAGAATAAACAATCAATACAGATGTCCAAGAAACTGGAAAAACTATTGACATCTTCAAAAGAAAATAGTATAATTATAATACATAATCATCCTAATAGTTTAACATTTTCCACGATAGATGTTTCAACAATGATTGATTATAAATCAATTAGCCATACTATTGCTGTAGCTCACGATAGTACCGTTTTCAGTATTTCGGGTATACCGCAAGACAAAAAGATTCTGAAAGAATTTATTGCGAGATATTCTGAACATAAAAAGAGATGGAGCGACCCAACTGCGCGCGAAAAGGCGTGGTGGGACGTTTCAAGCAAATGGAGGTTTTCTTATGAAGAGCGATAGAAAAAATGCAGATAAATTGTTTATTGATGATAATGAAACAGAACAGGATTTATTATTAGCGTTATCTGATATTCCTGATGAGGAGATTGATAAAATCAACAGAGAGTATGAGAACAATTTAACATCCAATTAATACCACCTGCAGTAATGTAAGGTGGCATTTTTATACCCAATTTCAATAATCAAAGCACTATGCGAAAAAGCACGGTGCTTTTTTTATACCCAAAATTTGCCTAACATATCGGCGTTTAAATGTATGTACGGTACGGCCCTGAGTGGCAGGGCGTTTATAAATTAAATCTGTACCGGGAAAGGAACACTATGGATTTTTTAAGAGAACTTTTTGCAGAGCCGTTAAGTTTTGAGGCGTTTCAGAAAGCTGTACAGGAAAAAGGTATTAAGCTTGCCGACCTGTCCACAGGTAAGTATGCCGATGTGGATAAGCTGACAAAGGCAACCAATGACCTTAAGACAGCCAATGATACGATTAAAAAAATGACGGACGAAATTGACACCCTTAAAGCAAATAATGCTTCTGCTGAAGAGTGGAAATCAAAATTCGAAAGTCTGCAGGAAGAAATCAACAAAGAAAAAGAAGCGGCAAAAGCCAAAGCCGAGGATCAGGCGCTTACAGATGCAATTGTGGCGGTATTCGGTGATAAAAAATTCACATCAGACTATGTTCGTAACGGTATTATTGCTGATATGAAAACCGAAATTGCAAAGCCTGAAAACAAAGGCAAAGGCTATGACGCAATCTTTGAAGGTCTTACAAAAGACCAAGAAGGGATTTTCGCAAATCCTAACCCGCCCGCAAATATGACGGGAATGGGTAAAGTAGATACAACAAGTATCACAAAAGAGCAGTTTTCCAAGATGGGATATCTTGAACGAAACAAACTCTATAACGAAAATAAAGAATTATATAATCAGCTTAAGGAGTGATTGATTTATGTCAAAAACAATGTTAGAAAATCTTATTAATCCTGAAGTTATGGCGGACATGATTTCAGGTAAAATCGAAAAGAAAATTGTGGTAACACCTTTTGCAAAGGTAGATGCAACACTGGAGGGCAAACCCGGCGACACCATTACTATTCCCAAATATGCTTATATTGGCGATGCGGGCGAAGTAGCAGAAGGTGAAGCGGTTACTCCCGAAATGCTTACAGCAAGCACAACAACTGTAAAGGTTAAAAAGGCTATGAAAGCGGTAACTCTTACAGATGAAGCTGTTCTTTCGGGATATGGCAACCCCGTTGGTGAAGTAAACAATCAGCTTGCAATGGCTATTGCGTCAAAAGTTGACGAAGATGCAATGACTGCTCTTCAGGAGGCAACTCTTTCATTTGCAGGAACAGATATTATTTCTTATAATGGTGTTGTGGATGCCATTGATTTATTTGAAGAAGAAATGAATACTGAAAAGGTTATTTTTGTTCACCCTAAACAGATGACACAGCTGCGCAAGGACGAAAACTTTATTTCTGCTGACAAATACACAGGAGATGTGGTTATGAAAGGCGAAGTAGGTATGATTGCAAATTGCCGTGTTGTTATGTCAAAGAGAGTTCCTGTTAAATCCTCAAAATATGTTTGCCCGATTGTTAAGCTTAATCAGGAAAACGATACTGAAGATGAGGCAACAGCACTCACAATTTATCTTAAAAGAGATACCAATGTTGAAGCCGAAAGACATACTCTTGACAGAACAACTGACATTTCGGTAGATAAAATTTATACGGTTGCACTTACAAATGCTTCAAAAGTTGTTCTTGCCAAGTTTAATACTACACCGGCAACAAATGTTTGATAAAGGAGTGTTTTGTTATGTATAAAAACGTAAAGTTGATTCTTGACACATCAAAAGAACGTGAAGTAAGCGTTTTGACTGCAAAGGATATGCTTGTTGCTGAAAACAGAGAGAAGGCAGAAGAAATCAAAGCGGCTTATAAATGCATTTCGGCATATTATGATGCTATAACAAAATGCAGAGTTGCCGGCGACGAAGAAACCATTGAAAAAATATGTGTGCTTTATGATAGCGGCGCTACTGAAACTTTAAAAGAGCTTATTGAGGAACTTTTTGAAGAATAAGCAGTAAAGGCGGTGGGGTTATGTTTATAACCTATGAAGAATACAAAGATATGGGCGGTGGACTTGACGAAACCGCCTTTAATCTTTACGCATACGAAGCCGAAAGGAAAATACTTACCGCTACTCACGGCAGGGCAAAAACGGCAACTGAAGCCATTAAACGATGTATCGTAAGGCTTGCCGGTATTCTTGCCAAGTCTGACATAGCAGCTGACAAGGTAACGTCCTTCAGTAATGACGGAGTAAGTCAGAGCATAAAGGATGTATCTTCAGCTGACTATGTTGCCGGTGCGGATGCTATCATTCGCGAATATCTTTCAAACGAGGTTGATGAAAGCGGCGTTCCGCTTCTTTATTTAGGAGTTGATGCCGATGATTAATCCGACATTCAAAGATACGGTTACAGTGTATCATCAGATTAAGGATAAGGAGCAACCAAAAACAATCTGGAAACGCTGTGTTTATACAGAATGTTTTTTCGGTACTGTGGATGCGGAAGGGTTAAGCGGCAACACGCTGTCTGATGCAAGCACATTTATTGTGCGCATACCTTATACGGATGCCGTGGTAGAGATTGCACCGGGTGATGTTGTTGTCAAGGGTGCGATACCCCTCGAAATTGCAGACGTTGCGGGGCAAAGGATTAACGACCTGCTTGCAAGGTATAAACCCAATGCTTTTACGGTGCGGTCTACAGCTGACAATACGAAAATTCCTTTTGCGGCGCACTATAAGGCGGTGGGCGTGTGAAAATTACCATTGAAGCACATATTGACATTCCTGCAGATATGAAAAAGGTCCGCAATCCAAAGTTTTGGAAATTCAGTGCAAATGAGTGGAACAAGCTTATTTTTCCTTATACACCAATGGAAACCGGAATAACCGCCGAAAGTGTTAAGATTCGCGGAGAAAGCGGAAATGGCGAAATTGAGTATCTGCAGCCTAATGCTCATTACCTATACAAAGGCGAGCTTATGATAGACCCCGCAACCGGAAGTGCTTATGCGAGAGCCGGTGCAAAAAAAGTTTATGCCGGCAAAGAATTAAACATAAGCAAGGCAAATCACCCTCTTGCATCAAAGGAATGGGACAAGGCGGCAGAACCGACACAAAAACCGAAGCTTATAAAGGCTATGCAAGGATATATTGACAGTGGGAGGCTGAATTTAAGTGAATAAGTTTAAATCGGTGCTTGATTTTATAAGCACCTGCCCTCTTGTGGGACGGGATTTATATTTCAATTTTGTTGATGCTACAGAAGCCGGCGGCAATACATCTCTTATAACGAACGGATACGGCGAGGTTGTTAAAAAGTATATTGACGGCCCGAAGCTTAAGAAAATGGAGTTTGTAGTTCGGCAGACAATGCCCCTTTCAAGGCAGTCCAATACAAGCGAGAATGTAGAACAGATACAGCTTGTCAAAGAGTTTCTTGACTGGATAAACGAGCAGGGCAAGAAAAGAAATTTTCCCGATTTCGGTGAAAAATGCGAGATTGAAAGCGTAGAAACACCCGAAGGCGTTGAATATCCAATGCAAACGGGGTTATATGAGGGAACGGCGCTTTATTCGTTCCCATTTGAAATTATTTATATGGAAAGGTGATATGTTATGTTAGTTAAAAGAAGCGACAAAAAACTTTTTTATGGAGTGTCTGGCGAAGACGGTGCAGTTTCTTTCGTAAGAGCAAGAAACTTTACTGACGCTTCCGTAAGCAAAAATCCGGGTGAATACACAAGACAGTATGTTGATGAGGCAGAAGAAAGAACAGATGTTGTACGTTATTCTCCGTCAATCTCATACGCTTTTGATGCATGCAAAGGCGACCCGGTTATTGAAGATATTATAAAAATCACAGACGGCGAACTTCTTGGAACAGATGCACAGCGTGAGCTTGTACAGGTTGATTTCTCTTCTCCAGTTGAAGGCGGCGGATTTAAAGCCATCAAGAGAACATTTGCCGTAATTGCTGATTCTGAAGGCGGAAGTCTTGATGCTTATACATACAGCGGTACATTTAAGGTTGTAAGCAAAAAGACCGTTGGTGTGGCAACAATTGCAACTCCTGAAGGTGGCGACAGCGAAACTGTTGAAACCATTGAATTCACCGAGGGGGAGTAATTGAGCCGTCTGTTGCTATGTATGCCATGGAAGACGAAGATGAAACAGACGGTTATACTTACGAGGAATTATCAGCGTTAACAAAGGCTGAACTTCTTGTAATTGCTGAAGAGCAAGGCGTTACAGGGGTAAATTCCAACACACTTAAAGAAGATATAATCCAGGCTATTTTAGGGGCGGTTTAATACCGCCCTTTATTATTAAAGGAGAGTTATTATGAAAGATAATAAAACAGTACTTACTTTTGAAGAAAAACATCACATTTTAGAGGTTGACGGTGTTGAATACGAAATTCCGCAGCGTACAGCTGAGCTTGAAGAAAAGATAAGAGAGCACGATGCAAAGCTTCCGGAAATGACCGAGTATGAAGGCAATATGCTTCTTCTTGAAATCCTTTTCGGTAAAGAAAATGCACTTCAGATGTTCCCGGATGGCAAGAATACCAATCTTGATAAGCTTGCAAAGTGTGCATACTTGGCAATAGAATTATATAGACTTGAAGAAAACGCGGCACGCGATAAAAATATAGAAGCGGAAACATCACCGCTTGCGCCTCTTATGGAGCAGTTAAAAGAGGTATGTAACCTTTTAAAAACCATAAAAGGAAAGGACATTGTTAAAAAATGAGCCTTTTAACAGAAGAGTTGCCGAAAAGCTTAATAATCGAAGAGGTAGAATGTCCAATACGAACCGATTTTAAAACGTGGCTTAAGTTTTCTAATCTTATGGAAACCGAAAATATTCTTAATGCATTGCCGCAAATGCTTCGGCTTGTGTTTTTTGCATTGCCGCCTAAACTTGAAGGGGCAATATATGCAATGCTTGATTTTTATTCAGGAATATTACCTGAAAAGGTTAAAGGCAATCAAGGTGCGCCCCAAAAAGCGCTTTTTGATTTTGAGTATGATGCCGAGCTGATATACGCTGCGTTTATGCAGCAATATGGTATTGATTTGTGTGAAAGCAATATACACTGGTGGAAATTCAGGGCGCTTGTTAATGGTCTTGCTGAAGACACGAATTTTTCAAAAGTAATTCAGTTCCGTGGGGTGGAGTTATCAGAAATTAAGGATAAAGACCGGAAAACATTTTACCGAAGAATGAAGGCGGTATATAGATTGCCGGATAACAGAAGCGAACAGGCAAAGGAAGAACGTATCAACTCGGTTATGGAAAGTGTATTTTAATAATCCTTGACAAAAATTTCCTTGTAGTATAAAATATGATTATATTAGGAGGGATTGTATGTCGATAAATAAAACACTTGTCGAACTTAGAGGCGAAAGCGGAATAATGAGAAGAGAATGGTGCTCTGCGGAAGAGAATATGAAATATTGTAGGATGATTACCGAAGATAAAGAACTTCCTGAAAATATTTATATTACGGACGGTCAGAACGGAGAACCAATATTCTATAAATTAACAGATAAAGGAATGTCGTATGAAGAAAAAATGGAATATTTGCAACACAAACAGCTCCATTTACTTGAAAACCAAAACAAGATGCTTCATACTGTAAAAAAAGTAGCTTTATTTTTTGCGTGTTTAGCAATAATAAGTTTTGTCGGTACGCTTATCGCATTATTTAGTATATTATAAAAACTTGCACTCTTCGGAGTGCTTTTGTTTTGTTAAAATTGCACTTTGCATTGTTGCAAGGTGCTTTTTTGTACCCTTAAATAAATGAAAGGAGGTAGAAAATTGGCAAACAGTTTAATTATAAGAATAGACGGCGATGCAAGCGGCTATCAAAAGGAACTGAAAAAGATAAAAGACGGTGTAGGCGAAGTCAATAAAATTGCCAAAGGTGTAGTATTAGGCGTTGGTGCCGTAGGCGGTGCTGTTATCGGTATGGGTGTTAAGTTTAATGCTCAAATGGAACAGTATAAAGCCGGGCTTACCACTCTTCTTGGCGATACACAAAAGGCTAACGATATGTTGGCGGATTTAAAAAGTTTTGCCGCAAAAACGCCGTTTGAGCTTGGTGATTTAGCTGCAGCAACTAATGTTTTATTATCTTTTGGAGAAAGTTCAGAGCTGGTTATGGATGACCTTAAAATGCTCGGTGACATTTCGCTTGGTAACAAGGAAAAGTTTCAAGGTCTTGCTCTTGTGTTTGGGCAGGTACAATCACAGGGTAAATTGATGGGTCAAGACCTTCTGCAAATGATAAACAACGGATTTAATCCACTGCAAATCATTTCGGAAAAAACAGGCGAAAGTATATCAAGTCTTAAAGACAAAATGTCAAAAGGGCAAATCAGCTTTGAAATGATTGCAGATGCAATGAAAACAGCTACATCAGAAGGTGGCAAGTTTTATAATGCAATGGAAACGCAGTCAAAAACGTTTACGGGTCAGGTTTCTACTCTTAAGGATAATATTAATGCTCTGTTTGGTGAAATGACTACCGACATATCAGAAGCATTGTCCGAAGACGTGTTGCCTTGGTTAATCGACCAAGTTGAAGAACTCAATCAGGCTTGGGAAAACGGAGAATTGCAGGAACATATAAAAGGTGCTGCAGTTGCTTTAGCTGCTTTCGGGACAGCGGTTATTGCCCTTAATCTTGTAATGTTTGTAAATGACATTTATAGCATTGTAAAAGGTGTTAAAGACTTTACTGCAGTAACAAAGGCAGGAACCGCAGCACAAAAACTTTTTAACTTGGAACTGATAAAAAATCCTTATGTTTTGGTTGGGGTGTTAATGACCGCTCTGGTTGCGGGGATAATAACTTATTATGAAACTCACAAGGAAGCATCAAGAACAATTGTTGAATCTATTAAAGAAATCAAAAAAGCACAAGAAGATTCTATAAAAACAATTGAGGATACCAAAAATGCAAATATTGCTGAAGCAAACACAATCCTTATTCTCCGCGACAGTCTTTTTGAAATGGAAACACAGTTAAAAAGCGGAGCGCTTACACAAGAAGAAGCAACAAAAGTACAAACAAATTTTAAAGCGGCTGCCGAAAAACTAAGCGAAACCATTCCTGAGATTACCAACCATCTATACGATGAAACCGGCGCTATTAATATTCAAAGAACTTCAGTTGAGGAACTAACAAACGCCTATTATGATATGGTTACGGCAAAGGCAATGGCAACGGCATACGAACAAAAAATATTAGATGCGTCAACAAGATTAATAGAAGCCCAAAAACTACGGGATGAAGCAAAAATTAATTATACCGACATGAGCGCTGAACAAGAAGCTTATGAAAAAGGGACAAGCACCAAAGGAGGCCTTGATAAATGGCTTGGTAATGATGTATCTAAAGCAAAAACGGCTCTTGACCAAGCTTACAACCTAGTTAATGATATAGAAAATGAAATAAGAGGGTATAGAGCAGATTATCTTGCAACATTAAATAAAGTTTCAAACGAAACAAAAAAGACCGCAGGAACCGTTGTAAAAACAGCGGGAGATGCTCAAAACAAACTTGAACAACTGCGAAAAGACGAGCTTGACAATATAAAATATGCGCACGACACGGGCGAAATGTCGGACAGAGAATATTATAAAGCCCTTGCGGTTTATCGTGATAAGTATTTTGAAAAAGGTTCTGCAGAATGGAAAGATTTCACAAGCGAAATTTACAATTATCAAAAGGGTCTTTGTGAAGATAGTATAGACCTTATTGAATCGTTGCAGGAAGAATCTCTTGAAGCAATTGAAAACCTAAACCAGACAAGAAAAAGCATTGCAAACACTTTAAAAGAAACAAAGCAAGATACTTATTATACTATAACGTTCCCGTTTGGCGAGGGTATTCAATCATTTTCAAAGCTTGCTGATGTTGCTGCAGATAATAAAAATCTCGAAGATTATGAATTAATGCTCGACAAATTGTTTGAAAGAGAAGAAAACTTGCCTGATTTTATCCTGGATAAACTCAACGGAATGGACTATAATGAAGGGATGAATTATGTCAGTGCATTGCTTCGGGCATCAGACAAAGAATTTGAAGAATACATTTCATCCCTTAATGAACAAGATGAACGTGTGGGACGTATTGCCGACAAACTTACCAAGAGCGAAACAGAGAAGTTAAGAGAAGACATTGAGAATGTTTTTGGTACTTTTCCGGAAGGGTTCTTTGACATTGGCAGTGAAAGCTCAGAACAGTTTACTGCGGGATTTATTGAACAGATAAAATCCAAAATGGCGGAAGCAAAAGCGGTAATCGAATCTTCTCTTGCGGATATATCTCTTAATATTCAGGTTCAGGCAGACACAAGAGCAGGTGTTGTAAACAATTATAGTTCAACATACAATATCAATGCTCCTGATTCAAACTCTACATCATTACTTGAGGGCGCAAGACGATTGGAATCTATGAACAAGTTTTTGGGGGTAGACTAAATGGAAATTGTAATACAAAATAGAAATGGGCGCATTGAAATTGGCGGAGGTGACCATCCTTCCGCCAATCTTATTGCAATCGAGGGTGTTGGACTTCCCGCACGTTCTCCGGAAACAATAAAATACAGCGGACAGGCGGGGTATAAAATACTTAACGTAACCGACATGGAGCGCACGATTACAATGTCGATCGATTTTACCGGGATGCCATTTGATGTTATGAAAGCATACAATGTTCTTCAGGAAGAGTGTGAATTGCTTTTCTTTCTAGGTGATTACAGGAGAAAAATCAAAGGAATTTGCATTACACCGCCTGAACCCGAAAAAATTATATATCAGCGGATGTATAAACTTGTGCTGCAGTTTGTTTGTGAGAGTCCTTATTTTGAGGATTTTTATTCAAACAATATAAGCTTGTCCACAAGGACAGATATGTTCCCGACGTCTTTTGAAAGCGGTAAGGGATATATAACACTTCCTGCAGTTGCTACGGAAAGGACCGCAACTATAAATCTAAAAAATAAAGGGGATATGGATGTATATCCAACCATAACGATTACGGCGGACGAAGCTTCTGACACTATGATTGTAAGGAACATAACGTCCGGGAAGAGTATTGCGCTCAATAAACAAATTGCGAAAGATGAAACTGTTATTTTTGATATTGCAAATCGCGATATAACAAGCAATCTTGACGGAAACTGTATTAATTACCTTTCTGATGATACGATTTTAAGTGAGTTTGTGCTTCACAAAGGCAATAATGAGGTTATTGTCGAAAACGGTCAATTAAACGCAGTAATCGCCAATATATTATATAAAAATCAATACAAGGCGGTGGTTGTAATATGAAAGATGTTACTTTTTATACACTTGACTTTGAAAAACTTTACATATTGCCTCAGTATACGGTTGATAAGGGGTATATTTCCGCAAATGTGCAAAAGGATTTCAATGGCGTAGGCAGTTTTGAAATTCTGTTTGCTGATGAAAAGCTGAAGAATATAATAAAACAATATCGTGAAAACCTTATGTTCGAGTGGAACGGAGTACAAGGCTTGCTGTGTGCGTATCGTGATGATGCCGGCGGGTTCAGAATTACCGGCGAAACGCTGAACGGTCTTTTAAAACGCGTGGTAATACCAAGTACGGCAACCACATTAAACAGCGACGTAGAAACTCTTGCAAGGTCGGCCATAAGATCGGCAGCATCCTGGCTTAAATTAGGGGATGCAAAAGGCTTTGAAAAAGCAGTAAGCTATTCAACGGATACATATAAAACGGCAGATGTGTATATAAGCGACCTTCTGAAACTTGACAATGCCGGGTATGAAATAAAGGCTGATTTTGTAAATAAACGATTTGTATTTGAGGTTCTGAAGAGCAATCAAAGCGACCTTCTTTTATCTACAAACAATTTAAACGCTTATGATTTTATAGAGACATACATTAATCGAACAATTGCGTACGGTGGGTATTATCCTAAAGAACAAGATGATGCTACTGTGTGGACATATATTACACTTAATAAGGAATTGAGCGGTGTGTATAAGAAAGATGTTGTTTTAAGTGCAAAAACCGAAAAAGAGGCGTTGCAGGAGCTTAAAAGTATGGTTGCAGATACAGAAACGGAAATGAAAACCCGTAAGATAGCGTACGGTGTTGATTATGTTCTTGGCGATGTTGTCCGTGTTCAGAATAATGACACTGCAGTACGTAAACGCATAACAAGTATTGTTATGTCTCAGGAAAACGGGTATATCGAAAATCCTATATTTAGTGAGGTGGAATAAAATGGCAGAATTTGAAGATAACGCAGTTGTAACTGCAGAAGACTTAAACAATATCGCCGTTGATTTGGGCGATACAACCTTTTCGGCGTTCTCGGATGAGAAATTCGGCGTTGATAAACTTAACGAAATAACTGCAGATATTGTCGGTAAAGGTGTACTTAATATAGGCAGTAAGTGCGAAGTAATTGTAAATGAAGGTGCGGTGTATATTCAGCCGGGCGTTATTGTTTTTGAAAGCGGAGCAAAAATCCGTATAACAGAACCTTTGGAAGTGCCTTCTGAGGCAAGTGTATATATTTATGCTTACAATGATACTGTTACAGGAAAAGCAAGTATACAGACTTCATCAGGATATCCTTCTTCCGGAGATTATGTTATGCTTGCAAGACATGCAGGCGGAACAATAACTGATTTGCGACAATATTCGGTTGCAAAGACAACACTTTCTGCAGATGTGGAAAACACTATTGTTGAACAGGAAGTAATTGTCCCTACTCATCCTCAATCAGCTTACTATTATTTTAAAGTGAGTCCACATTTAATCCCTTGTCGATTCATAACACTACTGACTGTTAATGATAAAAGGGACCATCTTGAGTATTCTTACCAGGGCTGCTATTTGACCGAAAATTTTCAAGAAATTTATGTTAACCAAGATTGGAGTGGGAGAGGGATACAGGTAAGGAAAATAGATGGATTACTGGAGTTTCAAATAGGTGAGTATTCATACATTAATCAGTTTAAATTCGTTCTTGCATAAGGAGGTAATATAAATGGTTTTAATTTATTCTAATGGTGAAAAAATTACATATACTGCCGGAGATACCTTCTTAATGGAAGTTTCTTCGGATGAAGGATTTGACGAAGGTGCACAGCTTAAACTGCAGATTGCCGAAAGTGAAACGGCTCCGCTTATTGTTGATGCAACCTTCAGCCAAATTAATGGCGGGTTTGCTGTTACGCTATCGGAACGGGAGAAAGAAAAACTTACACTTGGTAATTATATCTATAAGCTTGTTCTTGTGAGCATTGCCGGTGAAATTATCACTCAAAAAAGCGGTGATTTGATTGTAAAGTGGGGTGTGTAAAATGAATAATATGAAATTATCAACACAAACACCTGAATTAAAAATTGGTGGGAGAACAACGAAGGAACATAACAAGCTGCAGAATCTTGACTATGAACATAGTGGTCATACCGGATTTCAAAAAGAGCTTTCACAAGAACAGCTTTTAGCCATTGATGATGTGAAAAATAAAGTCCCCAAAGAAGATGGAAAAGGACTTTCTACAAACGATTATACAGATGCTGAAAAAGAAATACTGTTTGATATTCTTTCTGGAATCTTGGATTTAGGAAAGCTAGGCACTCACCAATTAAAAATAGGACTTCCAGAGATGAATGAATTTATAACAATTGATTCCAAAGGTATTTCTGGAACCTTACCCTTTACTATAGATTGCCAGCTTGGACAATTGATAAACTGTTGCGGTGTACGAAGCGAAATAATCGAATACATGGATGTTACGGGAAAATGGGTTGTTCTGAATCATGTCATATATAACCTTCAAGATGGTTTGGCTAGTGTCAGGGGTGATATAGAAGACATAAAACCTTTTGTTGTAGAAACAGAAACCGAATTAGAAAAATTCAAATATTATGGCACGTCAAATATAGAAATAACAGACCCGTCTTTATTTACGTTCGATGCGTCTACCGGAACAATCACAGGATATATTGGCACAGAAACTGATATTGTAATTCCTTGTGAAATTGACGGTGTTAAAGTTGTTAGCATTGGAGAATCTGCTTTCTTCAATAGTCGAATCACTAGCGTGGTGATGCCTAACAGCATTATAAATATGGGAAAATATGCGTTTATGAGTTCCATAGAGTTATTAAACGTAACATTATCAAACAAATTAGTTAGTATAAGCGATTCTGTATTTGAAGGTTGTACGAAACTTGCAGAAATAACAATTCCAGACAGTGTAACAAGTATAGGCAATAGAGCGTTTGAGCTGTGTGAAAGTTTATCAAATATAACGTTGTCTAAAACGTTAACTTATATAGGGACAACCGCTTTTATACAATGTCCTTTTACGAGCATAACATTCCCAGCAAGTTTGACCAGAATTGATGGCGGAGCGTTCCACGCTTGTAACAATTTAACAGATGTATATTATGAAGGTACCAAAGAACAATGGAACAATATTAATCTAGATAATGGCAATGACCCTATATTAAACGCTACTATTCATTACGAACAAGTTCCGACTACGAAGGGTTATGTAGACGAACAAATTGGCGATATTGAAACGGTGCTTGATAATATCATAGCAATTCAAACTTCATTAATTGGGGGTGAAAGCTAATGAGTATAGCAGATAAACTTACAACCATAGCGGAGAATGAACAAAAGGTATATGATGCGGGGCTTGATAAGGGCTTTGCAGATGGTAAACAGGAGCAGTATGATTTGTTCTGGAACATATTTCAACGCTGGGATTCTGCAACCAAAACAACAAAAAGAACAGATTACAGACGTGCCTTTGCTTATTGGTATTTAGCGGATAAAATTTTTAAACCTAAATATGATGTTGTTCCTGAAGGCGATGCGTCCTATATGTTTTGGAACTTCAGGACGAAGGCTGATTTAAGAAATACTAAAAATATAAATGGCGGTCATATCAATTTTGATTTCTCAAAAGTTACTAATTTTGCTAATATGTTTGATAATTCGCTGGTTACGTATGTGGGAACTGTTGACTGCAGTTCAACCACTTCTTTAAACAATACGTTTATTAATGCAACAAGTCTTACTACTATAGAAAGGCTGATAGTGCACGAAGGAATAACGTCATATACATATTGTTTTGCAAATACATCTACATTAACAAAAGTAATGTTTGAAGGTACTATTGCGGGGAATGGAATTGTACTGTCTGCACATACGAGATTATCCTATGATAGTCTGATGAGTATAATTAATGCACTGAAAGATTATAGCGGTACTACTACAACAAAAACAGTAACGCTTGGCGCTACTAACCTTGCAAAATTAACGGATGCCGAAAAAGCAATAGCAACACAACGCGGCTGGACATTGGCTTAAAGGAGGATTTTATGGAAATTTCAACAATTGAACTTAAAAAACTTACGGCGGGTGAAGGTATGACCCTTACAAACGGCACGGAGTTCGGCAAAGAAATATATCTTGGCAAAAATGACAGTGCTGACAATTGGCACGAAATTACAGACGAAGAAGCAAACAAAATACAGGCGGAAATGTTGCCTGAAACGAGTGAGGTGTAATAAATGAAAGTAGGCATTTTAACATTTATTGGTGCTATCGGTGGATTTATAGCATCTATGTTTGGTGGATGGGATTCCGCCTTAACAACTTTAATTGTTTTTATGGCAATTGACTACATTACAGGATTAATTGTTGCGGGGGTGTTTCACAAAAGCCCTAAAACCAAATCAGGAGCATTGGAATCCAAAGCGGGCTGGAAAGGTCTTTGCAGAAAAGGAATGACAATATTTATAGTGCTTATTGCCTGCAGATTGGATTTAATTATAGGGACAACATTTGTCCGGGATGCAGTGATAATTGCTTACATAGTGAATGAGACTATAAGCATAGTGGAAAATGCCGGACTAATGGGTATTCCTATTCCGGCTGTTATTACTAAATCAATTGATGTTCTGAAGAAAAAAGAAGGCGATATAGATGAACGTAATTAAAGATTTAATACCAAGAGACAAATACAACCTTAAATGCCCGTATCTAATGGTGCCGGAGTTTTTTGTAATACATAACACATCAAACAATGCGTCAGCAAAAAATGAGGTTGCATATATGAAAAACAGTAACACTCAGACAAGCTTTCATTTTGCAGTGGATGATGTTGAGGTCCGTCAGGGCATCCCGATTGACCGTAATGCATTTCACGCAGGCGACGGTTCAAGGGGAGAGGGGAATCGCAAAGGCATCGGTGTTGAGATATGTTATTCTAAATCGGGTGGAGAACGATTTGCTAAAGCTGAAGAACGCGCGGCAGAATTTGTTGCCGGAAAACTCATCGAGTTTGGGTGGGGAATTAACCAGGTAAAAAAGCATCGGGACTTTTCGGGCAAATACTGTCCACACCGAACGCTTGACCTCGGTTGGAACAGATTTTTAAAGAAGGTGGAAAAATATATGGAATTACTTAAAAGAGTTGAAGCTCTTGAAAACAAAGCAGAGAAGAATATCTATTCGCGAGTAGATGAAAGGATGCCAGATTGGGCCAAACCAACTATAATAAAGCTTATGAATAAAGGGATTCTGAAAGGAGATATGCAGGGAAATCTTAACCTTGATGAAAATATGCTCCGTATGCTTGTTATAAACGACAGAGCAGGACTATATGATTAATAAAAATGAAAAATACAAAAGATAAGCCGCTACCTTAATTGATAGCGGCTTTTTGTTTTTGTGTTATTGTACTAGAATTTGCTTATTGAATTTACTAATTCTCACTCAAATACTGAAATAGCCACATAAACCTTTAATGCCTTTGTATCATTTATAAACTCTAATGAAAAGGCATCTTTATTACTATCATTATAATTTATTCCGTAGTAAAAATTCTTCTTTTCTGATTTAATGGTATATCCATATTTTTCCATTTCTTCAAAATAATCAAGAATTTTATATGCATCAAGGTCGGAGTTATTATAATAATATGTTACATATCCATCGAAAATCTCTTTGCTTTTAGCAGGAGCAATTCCTAAAAAATCTCCAAAGTCAATAACATCTTCACTCTCGGCATATTTTTTATATTGAGATGTTGTCTCGCTGGCATAATATGACCGTTCCCCAACCTCTGCTTGTCTTAACTCTTCATTCCACTCAACAGGAACATCAAGAGCATCTCCCATGGCGCGCAATGGCAAATACGTTCTTCCCTCAACTACAAGTGCTGGAGGATCAGAAATAAATTCTTTTCCATTTACAAGCACTTTAAAATCAGCAGGATTTGCAACGTATGTTACGGCAGCCACTCCAAGCATAGAGAATATTAATGCACCTGTAATAAATCCTAAAATAAATCTTTTCATAATAATTCCTCTTTTCGTTTATATTTTCTGTCATTTTATTTGCAGAATTATTACACAATACCTCCTCACAAATTGAATTTGCAAATAAAAAAATGTGCAGTCCGTCAGAACTGCACATAAAAACGTGAGCTCTGACCGCCAAGTCGATTGCATTCCTCATATAAAGCATACAAAATAGAGCGTCACATTTTTTCCTAATTAAAGTACGCTTTTATTACAAGAAATATTCAATTGACTTGGCAGTTATATTTTACCATAAAGCAATTTCAATTACAAGTATTTTTTTGGTATAATTTTATACCAAAAAAATAGTCTCTTTCAAATTTATATTATTTAAAAGTGAACCTTGCAAATAGTATTAATAGAGTCTCTGTCTCTCCGCCAAAATACTGATATGTGTCTCGTGGGATGTTTGCAACTTTTTTAGTAAAATTTTGATGAAATTTGACGAAAGAATGTGGACATCTGTGAGGGAATACTATTTAGACATTTTAAAGAAAATCTTTCATGAAGCTTTATTGAAGGCACGTGCGGAAAATGGCTTAACACAGGCGAAAATGGCGGAAATACTTGCAATGGACGAACGCTCGTATGTTTATCTTGAGCATGGCAAAACTTGCTGCGGTGCTCTTACGCTCTCCTTATTTCTAATATATTGTTGTAATGATGCAGGCGGTTTTCTTGATGAATTGCGCAAAGCATACGAAAAAGGTTTTGACAGTGTTGCATGAAGACAGTAAAAAGGTTATTGAGGCCCTTTCTTTCCGGGAAAGTATGAGTGTAAGCGAAATAATTCTTTTTGAAAGTGGGGATGCTTTCCCAACGTGCCCCCGCTGTAAAACTGCTTTAGACCGTGAATTTATGCGGTTTTGCGACAATTGCGGTCAACGCCTCGCTTGGAAAAAATTTAGTTATAAGACGGCTCGGATATGTTCAAAATAAGGAAGAAAAGAAAATTTAGTAACACTTTTTAGTAACAAAATAAGTTTTTTGTGATGAAATAAGTAAAAGTATATGGATATTTTTCACAAAGAACAAAAAGAAAAAACAACCAAATTTATTGCATAATACACAAAAAATCGGGTTGTTTTTGCATTGGCGGAGAGACAGAGACTCTCCCAACCACAAGAGGTTGTGGTAATGTGTCGCTTTTAACCACAAAATATTGTGGTTTTTGAGATGTGGCAACTATTTAGTAACATTTCAAATTATTTCTGATGTTCATATTCTCTTTTGCAACAGTAATATTGTACCACAAAATATGGTATTTGTCAAGGTTTTATCCAAGTTTTTTTACGGCTTCAATCTTATCTGATACGTACATGTGTCCATAAGTTTTTGTTACTTGTTCTACGGTATCTCCTATTAGCTCTGCAATAACCATAAGATTTACTCCAAGGTGGATGAGCATTGATACGAATGAATGACGAAGTTCGTGTATTTTTATTATTCTCACACCCGCCTTACGACAATACCTGTTAAATTTATCCGTTGTTGTTTTTTCGGCAAGAGGCCTATCGCCTCCGAAGAAGAATGGACTTCCACCTTTATAGATCTTAAGTTCTTCCTGAAGACGTGAACATATCGGGATGCATTGGTCTTTATCTGTTTTGGTGGATGTTATCTTATATGGGGAGCCGTCAAGAGTTTTTCTGGTCAATGAATCGTAAAACTCTATATTATCCTTATGAACATATTTGGGAGGAAGTGCAAACAACTCTCCTTTTCTTCTGCCTGTAAAAAACAGCATTGTAAAAAAGCAATGGTACATAGGGTCATCAACAGCAGCAATAAATTGTTCAAACTCTTCCTTCGTCCATATTTGCATTTTCTTTTTAGGTGCGCGCCTTTTGGGTTTTTCCACTTCCGGGAACCAATTTTTATATCCATATCTGCTTTCACACCAGGCGAGGAACGCTGCAAAGTGTCCGCGAATTTTTGTCAAATATTTGTAAGCGTAAAAATCTTCGGTTCGAGGATTTCTTGTGGTCCACATTTCATCCTGCCATTTATAAAGTTCTTCTTTTGTAAGCGCCGTTATTTTTGTATCTTCATACTTTGGCAAAATAAAAAGTCTGTAGACGTTTTGTTTATCATATATTGAACTATCCTTGTTCTGATTAGATAAAGAAGCAAGATACTGACGGATGAGATCTCCTACCGTAGGAACTTCTTTATCAATCTTCTTCTTTTTCAAGGGATTGTTTTTGACAAGCTCACAATATTTTGTTATAAATTCCGTGTACCCCTCTTTTGCAAGAGTTTTTGTTGTATATCCGGAAAGCTTCTTTTGCTTTTCGTCGCCATCGAGGGTTGTTACACGAAATATAACATCATAAACCTTTCCGTGTTTCTTGGTCTGACGTTCTCGAAGACTGTATTTGGTTGAGGATATGTAATATTGTATCATTGTTATAAAATCCCCTTTATACTGTGAACTCTGAGTTGGCAAGTAATTCGTCTATATAACGTTCCGCTTGCGCCTTTCCTTTTTTATTTAATAATTTATATTTTTTTAATAAGGTAGCTTGCGGACTATCTTTCCATCCGACAAGCTGACCGGGAGTTATTGATAAAGCTGCTGCCAACTTCTCAATTTTGCTGAGAGGTATATTTTTCAATATATCGTTTTCATATTTATATATAGTCGGCAGGGCAAGACCGACTTTCTCGCCGAGCTGTGTTTGAGTAAGTCCTGATTTTTCTCTGAAATGCCTTATTCTTTTTCCTATTGTCATATCATCACCTATTTAAATTTTACATAATAGTAATCCCCATTACATGTATTAATCCATTACTATTATGTTATTTACAATTAATTCTCTTAAGGCTGACAGCGTTTACACGGACGCAAGCCTACGCTTTCAGCTTCCGTTATTGTAAGCTTTCTTGCTCTTTGAGGATTAACATAACTGCAGTCTACATTATGGAACACCTCGCCTGTAGGCATGGCATACACTGCATTATCATTAATATCCTCAATAATTTCTGTGTTATCTTCGGCAACGTATGATATATCCGTTGTAATAGAATTTGGGTGCGTTTTGCCTGAAGATTGGACCGCTGAATGTCCTGCTGAAGCAAAATATATTATGCTAACCAACGCAACAAGCACCATATATTTAAAAACGCTCTTCAACCTAATGGCAAAAAGCGGTTTCAGTTTGCTTATCCGAAGAGCAGTATATACAAATATTTCTGCCTGATTCTCTCTTTCAACCCCTGAGATATCAGCAAACGTGCTTTTGTTTGAGAGATGCAAGTCGATATGTCCTATTTCGTGCAATAATACACGAACCTTATCGATAGCCGGCAAGTTGGAATCTATAATAACAAAGCTAACAGCTTTTTGTATTACTGTAATTCCTTTTTCGTTTGCATATTCTTCATAACACCCAAACTTTTTTAAAATTTCATCACCCTTATCAGTATGTAGCTCAATTAAAACAAATCCTTTGCCCGTTACATAATTACATAACGATGAATAGCTGATACTTCCTTTTGTTTCTTTAAGCAGGTTAAATACCGCTTTGTTAATAATATTCATTTGTAACCTCCTATATTTGATGCAAGAGGATTACTATTATGTTTTTATTTAGAAGTTGTTGTTTCATCGTCATCCTCAATAACGGGGCCTGACTTAAAACCATAAGCTACCTGTAGGTCTGTATCGTTCGACGGAGAAACAGTGATGTTTTTTATGCGAGGTGTCTTATGTGAGGTAGGATTATCTGTTCTGCCAAGAAGGTAATCTACGGAGCAGTCAAGATAGTCGGCAATTTTAGCAAGATTAACAGAAGATATCACCTGTCCTTTTGCTAAATGAGAAAGTAGGTTTATGCCTAAGTTTAACTCTGTCAACATCGTCTTTTTCTTATATCCACAATCATTCATTCTCAATTCAATTCTATTTGCTATTTGTTGCATATCATATTGTTTCATATCATACACCGAAACTGAACTTTCACCTATTGACAATCCAAGAAGGTAGTCTACAGAACAATCAAGGTAATTGGCTATTTTAGCTATGGCATCTATATTGGGTTTGCTTTTTCCACTTTTCCAATCACTTATATTACCAGTAGAAACCCCTATTGCCTCTGACAATTCTTTGTTTGTAACATTGTATTTGCATAGTTTTTCAAAGAAATTAATTCTGTTATACATTCAAACCCCTTATTTACTTTGAAGTGATTATATCGTCGTTATCTTGAATAACTGGAGATGACTTAAAACCATAAGCTACCTGTAGCTCCGTATCAGTTGGCGGAGAGACAGAGATGTTTCTGTTAACGGGTATTTTGTGAGAATTTGGGTTGTTGGTGCGTCCTAAGAGGTAATCAACAGAACAGTCGAGGTATTCAGCGATGCGAGACAACTTATCAGATGACGGAAAAGAAGATTTGTTTTCCAAATCATATATAGTGTTTCTATTCATATTGCAATCTATAAGCATAGTTTTAATTGCAATTTTGCAATATTTGCATCTTTCCTTTATTCGTGTTGATAATAGTAAATTTTGCAACGAAGGATTAACATTAATAGATGTTTTATACGAATCTAAAATGTCGCTTCTGCCCAATAAGTAATCGACAGAGCAGTCAAGATAATCTGCAATTGAATAAATTTTATCAATCGATGGAATTTGTCCCTTTTTCATGTTATCAAAAATACTTTTATGGAGTTTAGCATTAGCTAATAATTTGTTTTTGGATAGACCTTTTTGAGAAGCTATGGACATAATACGTTCCTCGATTACTTTCAAATCATACATAAATAACTTAACTCCTCATCTCTAAAAACTATTTATATCTGGATTGTTTGTTCGCCCTAAAAGGTAATCAACAGAGCAGTCAAGATAGTCGGCAATTTTGGCAAGGCTAAAGGATGCAATGCCCGTTTTATCATTTATCTGTCGTATGGCATTTACTCCTAATGAGCAATGAACAAGCATATTTTCCATATTTATTTTTTTATTTCGACATAGTATTTTTATTCTTTCTTTTGTGTTTTTTGCAGAATATGTCATAATTACCTCTTGACTTCCGTGAATTTCTGTATTATAATATAATTAACGCAAACCTCCTATGGTTAAATTTGCGTAGAAAAGCATATAGGTATCCTATATGCATAGAAAAAAAGTCGTGTGTTGTTTAGTTTTAGTTTGGTCACTTTAATTATACAGTATACGACTTTTTTTGTCAATGATATTTTAGAAACGAAGGAAATAGAAATATGGAAATTGCTCTTATTGTTGTATTTATTTTAGGAATTGCAATAGGATGTGCAAGTGACGAATCTACAAAAAAGAAAATCCGTAAGTATGATAAACGACTTACAGATTTTGAAAGATTATTTTATGGAGAAATTCCGGAAGATAGACGATTTGTTGAATATACTAATGATTTTGAATATGCTCGATTAGAGACGATACCCAGTCGGTTACGCAGGTTAGAATTTTGCTACCGATGCCGCTTGTATCAAGGTAATTTTAGGGGTGTCTGTTCTTGTCAATGTTGTATTAGTTGCTACTATTTTCTTTAGGCAAGGAGTGAGGATATGTACATAAAAAAAATTGAGGTCATCGCTGAAGCTGACAAATCAAAAATTTATATAAACGGGAGACTACTTCGTGGAGTGACCTCATTTAAACTCGAACATACCGCAGGAAACTTACCAAAAGTCCTTCTTGAAGCTGAAATACTTTATCCCCCATCAGGACAATAAGACAGTTAATGCTACTTCAATGACCGTTTTTAAAGAAGCTGAACCAATTGGTTTTAAAGTGTTCTTTATCTTTTTCCATGCTGTATTTGAAGAAATTTTATCAATAAACTCATACCCTTGAGGCGTTATATTTCTTATTGATATTCCGCCATCAACATACCGTTGTACAACAACAAGATTTGACATAGAACATTGCATTATATGAAAGTTAATTTCTTTAAAAGTATATTTTTTCAGTCGGTCATATTTAATTGGAGGATAACAACTCATATCATTTTGTGATGACAAGACTTCATCTGCTGTCAGCAAAATGTCTCTTATGCAATCAATATTCAATCTCACTTAATTCACCTCCTTGCCCAAATTATACCATTTCCGACCCCTTGCGTCAAACTATACAACCCTACTAAAAGTGGGGTTGTTTTTTTGTGCAAAACAGAAAAATACAGAAAAACACGGAATTTATTATTGACTTCCGTGAATTTCTGTATTATAATATACCACGAGAGGTGAGCGATGTGGAAAGGTATACTCCGCCATGGTGGGTTATAGGAATTAGTTTATTGTTAAAATTTCTTACAATTATTTTTGTTCCTGTTATCGTGGTATCAATAGTTCAAGATAAAAGTTTTTGGGATGTTTTTATGCTGCTAATAAGGCGGTTATCAGAGCTACTATAGCAGAGACGACAATATCGCTTATTTTTGATACGGCAAGTTGTTTGTAAAACTCTTGTTTTTCAATACGTTTGTAATCAAAATATGAATAGCCCGCAAATGTTAACAGTAAGCGACCACCATCTTCTTCATAATAAATTGCTAACTCTGTTACATATCCTGCCCTTTCAAGCAATTCGCAGGAACCGCAAAAAAGAGAAAATGGAAGATTTAAATTGGCGGCATCTTCGGGAGTAAAAGTAACTAAAGACTTTGACTTGATGTTTTCGCAATGAGAAATAAGGTATTTCAATACTTTTTCTGATGTTTTATCAAGCTTCATAGTATAACAACTCCTTAATTTATAGTTAACAAGATTATATCAAAATGGGTAATATTTTTCAAGAAGTAGCACGAAAGGTGGTGAGAATATGCATAAAAAAATAAACGAGTTCAGAAAAAGCGAAGGGTTGACAGCTGAAGCTTTTACAAAAAAAATTGGGCTTTCTTCATCGGCGGTATTGAAAGTCCTATACGGCGAAAGGAAGCCAAGCCGAAACTTTTTGAAAAGGATGAAACAGGCGTTTCCTAATGCGGATATGAATGACATCCTTACAGATTAAATATGAAAGAGGTGATATGAATGATTAACGTAACTTTGCTTAAAGAAAAAATTTTTGAAAGTGGGTACACGCAAAAGGAGTTTTGCAAAAAAATTAAAATGGCAGAATCAAGCTTTATAAGAAAACTGAAAACAGGTGATTTTACTCTGCCGGAAGCCGAAATGATGATTGAAATACTTGACATTGAAAATCCCATTGAAGTCTTCTTCGGCGAATAATACTAATAGCAGGAGGCATGACAAATGACGTATGAGCAAAGAGAACAAATTTTTTCAAAGGAAGCTATAAATCTTGATGATATGATGGCTCTTTTAGGAGTGTGTCGCAGTGAAGCAAGTATAAAAATTAAGCAGATGAAACGTCAGCTTGGTAAGGATAGACTTGGTATTCAAGGCAAAATTCACGTTCAGGACTATATAGAATGGCTTAAGCTTGAAAAAGACACATACTTGGACAGGTACAGAAAACCTATAGAAACGGATGTTTTGAGCGGACAATCTTTACATCAGATGCGTCCGCGGATTATTGAATTATAAGCAGAAAGAAGGTGAAAATATGCCGTACAATAACAGATGTCCGGATTGCGGTGCATATTTGGACTATGGAGAAAAATGTGATTGCAGAGAGGAGAGAAAAAGCGATGCTTATACAAAAGATATTGCTTGCAGTAATGCTGATGGCAGCGGGATGGTACATATATAATTTAATACCGGAACTGATGCAGGCAGCAAAAGAATGTGAATTGGAGTGATTAATGTGGAAAAGGCAAAAAGAAAGTCCCTGCAGACGGTGCAACGTCAATGCAAGGACAACTTCAATGATGCAATTAAATTTTACTACAGAAATGCGAGGTTGTCAAGATGTTCGTTCAAGAAGATGAAAGATTTAAAAATTCAATGGATAGATGGATAACCGGCAACTATGGGCAAGACCGATTTAAAAACCGGATGGACGAGCCTGAAGAAGAGGACGATGTTCCTATTAGTGTATATGAAATTATAGGAGTGTGTGAAAATGTGTAGATTCAAATCAATGATACTTTTAAAAGACAGGGTTTTTATACCCGATTACGATAGCCATGATAAAATGTTGGACGAGCTTGGCATTAAGGATAATCGAAAGAACGCGGAAAGACTTTTTGTAAGAGTTGAATTATCTCCCGCTGATGGTGATGTATTCAGCGATATATCAACGTGGGAGTTTAAAGCCGACCAGGACATTCTTCCGGAATGGTATGTAAAAGAGGTTGAACAGGAACGCGCTATAAAAGCAGTTAAGGAATGGGCTGAAAATCATATTTACATAGGTAAAGACAATCTTGAATTAAACGGCGGAGGACTTTTTTATATAAAGGATTGTAAAGGTGTTGTTGTTAAGGACTCTGCAACAGTTAAAGCTTGTGGCTCTGCAACAGTTGAAGCTTGGGACTCTGCAACAGTTGAAGCTTGTGGCTCTGCAACAGTTAAAGCTTGTGGCTCTGCAACAGTTGAAGCTTGGGACTCTGCAACAGTTAAAGCTTGGGACTCTGCAACAGTTGAAGCTTGGGACTCTGCAACAGTTAAAGCTTGTGGCTCTGCAACAGTTGAAGCTTGGGACTCTGCAACAGTTAAAGCTTGGGACTCTGCAAC
>JAZRIJ010000073.1:0-41375 GCA_045645205.1 Eubacteriales bacterium | reverse complement strand
TGACTATACCTGTCTTCTTTGGGATGCAGATATGAGATACAACAACGGCAAATGGGATTTCTATCGCTTCAACGGTCAGACAAAATGGGTTGAGCAAAAGGGCGATACCGAGAGCAAACAGGAACTTATGAAATATATGCTGAATGCCTATCGTGTGTTGCTTACTCGCGCAAGAGCCGGTATGGTAATTTGTGTCCCCGAAGGTAATCCCAATAAAACTGTCAGCGGTTTCTGGGAAGACAGCACACGTCTGCCTGAATACTATGACAGTACTTATCAGTATTTAAAGAGTTTAGGAATTGAAGAAATATAAAAAATCCGCCGATAATACTGTGAACAGAGGGGAGAATGACGATGCAGAAGAAAGAAATGTTGAAATATATAAATAACGGTGAGATTGATTTCTATCATGGTCTGAAATTCGAGACTAAACTTGATTCTGATAAGTTATGCCAGGCATTAAGCAAAAGAGTCGATGATGTGGTAGAAGCATATGGCAATTACATTGAAAATGTTTTCCGAAATGATATCGAACAATCCATTTATGCAAAAAATCTTCAAGATGTGTTTCGAGTTAAAAATATTGACGAAAAGAGTATCAAAGCAGTAGTAGATGAAAACGCAGATATAAAGGATGAAATTTGTGGCATTGCCTTAAATACAACCGAAAATGGATTGCAGATTCTTCCTCGCACACACATAGATGAGTATTTTTCTATTATGCGTAGCGAAAGCAACTACGATTTTGATTTTAGTAGAGATGTTTACGGGAATGAATATGTAAGTTCTCAAATGCGAATTGTATTACCTCCAATTAAAGTTAAACAAACTAATTCAACTATTATGTTGAAGGCGGTAATATATGTTTTCAAAAACAAATCGGCTGTTTTGCGAATAACGTTACCAATTTGTAATGTGGAATCGCAGCCATTAAAGTTGAATGAAATCAATAACTATATTCAAAGCGCCGAAACTATATATGGATTCCCTATACAATTAAAAGGTGAATCTATTGAGGATATACAAGAATGTTACTGCCGATTTTTGGCAGGAACTAATAAGGTGAAGTCTGTTGTATGCTTCAAAAAAATAGTAAATATTTTGTTGGCAAACTATTCGGGCATGGTGGATGACATCAAAAAAATCCCCGATGAACTTAAAGAACAGCTATATAAAATTTCCGTTGCGCCAGTTCAAGATCGGAAAGCAGTTTCCTACCTTGATGAAGCTATAAAACATCTTGATAAAAATGGTTGTTTTTTTAATGGCATAGGATATGTTTTGAGTAGTATGGGGAAATGCATATCTTTTGTTGATAATTCTGTGTTGGATTTTGTAAGAGAAAATTTTGATGAGGAAATTGTTTTTGATAAAATTATCACCGATTTGCGCAGAAATGTAGAATTTGCGATTATCATACTACTATTAAAAAACATAAATGATAGTTACGCCTTTGAGCAAAAAGAATTGAACAATCAAAATTTAAGCAAAGTAAAAAATGACTACAACAGAAACAAAATATTTATATCGGAACTACAAACAGGAGTTTATGGCAGTGTTCGTGAATTGACTAATGCGTTTGAAGAGAAAATGACGTATTTTCTTGACGTTAAAAATGTCGAAGAGCGAATGACTGCATTGAACAACATTCTTGATGATGAGCATGCACAAAGAACGCTCCAATTACAGAATATTGTATCTATTGTAGGTTTGATTTTTGCCGTCATTTTTGGACTTCCGGCAATTAATGAAACTCTAATGCACATTAGAAAGTTGTGCTTTTTTATCAAACAAGATATACCGTATGTGACAATAGAAAATATCAGCTTTATTATTTGGCTTTTAAGTGTTGTCTGTTTGTTTATTGTTATATGTCGTAAATCAAAAAAATAGATTAATACTTTTTCTATTGTAGCAAAAAAGAAAGTTTTACATGACCGAAGTAGTAGCAGCCCCTATATGGGACAAAGATAAATTCATGATCTGCCAGCGGCCGGCACACAAGGCGAGAGGACTTCTTTGGGAGTTCGTTGGCGGCAAGGTTGAACCGGGCGAGACGAAAGAACAGGCGATCATCCGTGAGTGTCAGGAAGAGCTTGCCGTGACGCTGTCGGTTGGCGATGTGTTTATGGATGTCATCCACAAATATCCCGACCTGACGGTGCATCTGACGCTGTTCAACGCCACCATCGCCGAGGGCGAACCGCAAAAGTTGGAGCATAACGATATCAGGTGGATCACGCCGAGCGAGATTCCAAACTATGAGTTCTGCCCCGCGGATGAAGAAATATTGAAAAAGATAACCGAGGTTTATGGCAATGGTTAAGGAGTTAATGCACGATCCGATATTCCTTGCGGGAAAGTCGGAGGTTGCGACAAAAGAAGATTTGCAGGTTGCGCAGGACTTGCTTGACACGCTGATGGCGCACAGAGAAAGTTGTGTCGGCATGGCAGCGAATATGATTGGTGTCAAAAAGCGCATCATTGCCTTTCTTGACGAGAGTGGACGAACTCCTACATACACAGCGATGCTTAATCCCGAGATTGTCAAGAAGGACGGCGCGTATGACACTGAGGAAGGCTGCCTGTCGCTCCTTGGAGGTCCGTGTCCTTGCAAACGCTATAAATCCATCAAGGTCAAGTATCAGACCTTGGAACTACAGACTCGCATCAAGACCTACACCGGCTGGACGGCACAGATCATTCAGCATGAAGTGGATCATTGCGATGGAATTTTGATATAAGGAGAACGAAAATGAAAAGAGTTTACGATTTTCTGAAAAAAGCTGAAGTGTATTACTTGGCAACCGTGGAGGGCGATCAGCCGAGAGTCCGTCCCTTCGGCACGGTCAACGAGTTTGAAGGCAAACTCTACATACAGACGGGCAAGGTCAAGCCCACCTCAAAGCAGCTTGTCGCCAACCCAAAGGCAGAGATCTGCGCTTTTGCCGACGGTGTATGGATTCGCGTTGCCTGTGAGCTCGTTGAGGACTATCGCTTCGAAGCAAAGAAATCGATGCTGGATGCTTATCCCAACCTTCGCGGTATGTACGACGAAAACGACGGCAATACGCAGGTCTTCTATATGAAAAATGCCGTTGCTATCTTCAACGCATTCGGCAAGGAACCCGAAGTGGTTGAATTTTAAGGGATTAATTTGCAAAGATAAAACAATTAAATACCAAAATATCAGAGTAAAAAACGTTTGTAAGTATAAGAGGATTATTACATCATGGGATTGTTATCAAAGCTGTTCAAGAAAAAGAACCCGATTGTTAACGCTGCTCAACCAAAAACTTTTGATAATCCGGAATGTCAAAAGTTTTGGTCGTTAAAGACATACATCGATGATCTTTTGTCCGAAAATAGATATATAGCAAAAAGTGAATATCGACCGCGTCTTCTTGGAGAAAAGAAGACGATTGAGTATTTTGCGGTACTTGATAACAGTGGTATGCTACAGACATTTTGCAAAAGCAATGGGATTGATATCAAGGATGTTGAGAGCACTTTAAATCGATATCGTAACTTTGAAGCTTTGGTGGACGAGCATAATGAAAACTACATTATGCGTACAATGCATGAAGATAAATCTTACTTGGATAACATTTTGCGTGAAGTAGATTCCAAGATCGTTTTGGATGAAGACCAACGGCGTGTTGTTTTAACGGATGAAGATTATTGCCTTGTTATCGCAGGTGCAGGAGCCGGGAAAACTACAACGGTTGCTGCCAAAGTCAAATATTTGGTAGAAAAGAAAAATGTTGATCCTTCCCAGATTCTTGTAGTATCCTTTACAAACAAAGCTGTACAAGAATTACGAGATAAAGTAAATAACGATTTGGGTATTAACTGTCCGATTGCTACATTCCATTCAACAGGAAATGCGATATTAAGAAAGCGTACAGACGAAAAACTGAATATTGTTGATTCCTCGAAACTGTATTTTGTAATTCAAGATTATTTCAAAGGTTCGATTCTAAAAAATGAGAGTCTTGTAAATAATCTGATCTTGTTTTTTGCTTCTTATTTTGATGCGCCCTACGAGGGGAATGATCTTAACAACTTCTTCAATAAAATAGCCAAATCCAATTTTGCCACTTTACGAAGTGATTTGAATGAGTTCCAGCGTCAAGTAATGGATATTCGTTCAAAGAAAGCTGTTACCATTCAGAGCGAGGTGATGCGTTCAAACCAAGAAGTTGAAATTGCAAACTTTCTGTATTTGAACACAATTGATTATGAGTATGAACCTATATATCGTTACGATATAATGTTTGCCCGCAAACCGTATACACCGGATTTTGTGATTCGTCAAGGCGAAAAGGTTGCTTATATCGAGCATTTCGGAATAACTCAAGATGGCAAGAATGATCGTTATAGTGATGATGAGTTGCAGGCTTATAAAAAAGCAATAAACGATAAAATAAACCTTCACAAACAGCATGGCTCAACACTAATTTATACATTCTCGCAGTATTCAGACAGAAGATCATTAACAGAACACCTTCAAGAAGAACTTGAGAATCTTGGGTTTGTTTTAACACCTCGTTCCAATAAAGAGGTTATGGAAAAACTCGTTTCTTCTGAGGAAAACAGATATATTCGAAAGCTGGTCAGCTTGATTTGCAGATTTATCGGTAATTTTAAAACAAACGGATACACTGCCGATGAATTTAATCGTATGTACCATTCTACTCAGAATGTCAGAACAAGATTGTTTTTAGACATATGTCAAGATTGTTTCTTAGAGTACGAAAGATACTTGAAGGAAAATAATGCTGTTGACTTCGAAGATATGATCAACGAATCCGCCCGAATTCTTCGTGAAGTCAAAGAAATGAAGAAAAAACTTGATTTCAAATACATTATTGTCGATGAATATCAAGACATTTCCCGTCAGAGATTTGACTTGGTTACAGCATTGGCTGAAGTGACTGACTCGAAGATTATTGCCGTAGGTGATGACTGGCAATCTATATACGCTTTCAGCGGTTCAGATATTACCCTGTTTACAAAGTTCGAAGAGAAAATGGGATATGCAAAACTATTGAAAATCGTAAAAACATATCGAAATTCTCAAGAGGTTATTGATATCGCAGGTAATTTCATTCAGAAAAACGAAGCCCAAATTACTAAGGAACTGAAATCACCTAAAACAATATCGGATCCCGTAATCATCTATACATATGACGGAACACGAAAAAAAGCCAAAGAAGATAATAAGTCCGGAGCCAATTATGCTATTGCACACGCAGTAGAAGTTGCTCTTGAACAAATCTTGGAGTTCAACAAACAGGAAGGAAAACCCGATAATTCTTCAATTCTCCTTCTTGGCCGATTTGGATTTGACGGTGATAAACTTGAAAAGTCAGGCCTTTTTGAATACATCGACCGCGGAAATAAACTTAAGAGCGTCAAATATCCAAAATTAAATATTACGTTTATGACTGCACATGCATCTAAAGGGCTTGGATATGACAATGTAATTGTTGTAAATGGTCGTAACGAAACGTACGGATTTCCTTCGAAAATCGAAGATGATCCCGTTCTCGCTTTTGTAATAAAAGGTGATAGGTCCATAGATTACGCGGAAGAAAGAAGATTGTTTTACGTTGCAATGACCAGGACGAAAAACCGTGTATTCTTTATTGCGCCCGAACAAAATCCCTCAGAGTTTTTGCTCGAAATCAAAAAAGACTACAAGAACGTTGTGCTACGTGGCAACTGGAATGAAGATGCTCCCGAAAACACGTTTGCAAAAAAGACTTGTCCTATATGTGGATACCCTTTACAGTTCCGATACAAAAACTCTTACGGTTTACGGCTTTATATTTGCACAAATGAGCCCGAAGTTTGCGGATTTATGACGAATGAATATAAAGCCGGAAAGCTCTCGATTATGAAGTGCGATCAATGCCGAGACGGTTATTTGGTTGTGAAGCCCGGAAAGGAAAATCAGTATTTCTTAGGATGTACGAATTATAATAAATCAGGAACAGGTTGTAGTAAGTTTGTAACGCCAAAACTATATTATGATATGTTTAAACTCACACCCGATCCGGTGCCAGCGAAGGAATTCCCGAAAGCAAAAGATATTCCCCCTAAACGTGATCATGGTATTACCGATGGAAAAAAACAAGCAGATGTAAAAAACGAAGTACCTATAGTGATAAATAAAGCAAGAATCAAATCAATAGCTTATGGTGAAAGTGATTTGAATGACATCGTACATAAAATTCTGCAATGCTTATCTCATGTCAGTGAAAAGAAGTATTACGGAATCACCACTTTGGTTGATGTTCTTAGAGGCGCCCAAAGCAAGAAAATCACTGAAGCCGATTTGGATAAAGTATCTGAATATGCATCACTTAAGGGAATCAATAGAGGGGATTTAGTGGTGATTATTGAATGGTTGATTGAAAATCATTATATGCTAAAAACAAAAGGTATGTATCCTGTTTTACACCCCACATATGAGGGTATGCATTATGACGAGACAATCACTACAAATAAGTTGAAAAAGTTATCTGATTATTTATCGGGTAAAGAGTAATTCTCTCTGGACTTCCAGCGCCTTCTGTGATATTGTGTGTGCTACCACGAAAAGGAGGTAGTGCATATGACACGGGAAAAACAAGTAAATATCGAAAACGGAGCGGTTCTGAATCGGGAATTCCCGAGGCGGAGCCGTTCTCTCATTATCAAGGAAGAAGGATCGGGATGTATGGGGACGGAGGTACAGAAATGACGACGCTTGAAAATTTATATTACGGTAACATCAATCCAAACGAGAGATTAATCAAACGCGGATCGCGGACGGACAAGCTTGTGAAGCTGATCTGCAGAAACGAGGAGGAGCTTGCCTCTACGCTTACAGAAAAGCAGAAAGAAGTCTTTGAAAAGTTTAAGGACTGTCAGAGCGAGTTGAACAGCATTGCAGAGCGAGAAGCGTTTGTTTCGGGGTTCATTCTTGCGACGCGGATCATGATCGAAGTGATGGACGGGCTTGAAGCGGTTGAAGATATATAGTCAATGCGGATATACGGCAATTAAATTTCGACATTATTCCGAAACGCACAAAATATTATTCCGATACACTTGATATTATTCCGATAATATGGTATAATATGTTTCGGAAGGAGTTGATTTGTATGTTTATGACTGTAAAAGAGGCGGCTGCTAAGTGGGGTATCTCCGATCGACGCGTAAGAATTTTGTGTAGTGAAGGAAAGATCCCCGGTGCGTTTCAGCAAGGTCGTGGGTGGAAGATTCCCGAAAATGCCGCAAAGCCGTCAGATGGACGTTATAAGACATCCGAGTCGCTTTTGGAGATCATTGACCAAAAGAAAAAAGAATTGGACTCTCGCCGGCCTCTGACCGAAGGCGAGGTTAAACGATTAAACGAAGATTTTGCCATTGAATATACCTACAACTCCAATGCTATTGAGGGGAACACTCTAACGCTTAGGGAGACCGACATGGTCCTGCGTGGTTTGACCATTGACCAGAAGCCCCTGAAGGAGCACATGGAGGTGGTCGGACACAAAGAAGCCTTTGACTTTGTGCGCGAGCTTGTGCAGGAGAAAGCACCTCTGTCGGAGCGAGTGATACAGCAAATCCATTTCCTTGTGTTAGCGGATCAGCGAGAGGATCGTGGTGTTTACCGCCGCGTGCCCGTTCGCATTATGGGTGCACAACATGAACCGGTGCAGCCTTATATGATACAGCCCAGTATGGAGCAATTGATGCTTCGCTATGCAGAGAGCACAGAGCATATCGTAACTAAGCTGGCTCGATTCCACATTGAGTTTGAGGGAATCCATCCCTTTATCGACGGCAATGGCAGAACCGGACGACTCTTGGTCAATCTGGAATTGATGAAGGCGGGTTATCCACCTATCGACATCAAGTTCACCGATCGTAAGGCTTATTACAATGCCTTTGATGCTTATTATGTCAAGGGTAACCTCGCACCTATGGAAAAGCTGTTCGCGGGATATGTAAACGCGAGATTGGATCAGTATCTAAGTATGCTGCAGGATTAAAAAAATACCGGATGGCTATGATAAGTCGTCCGGTATTTCTTTTTTTGAGTGAATAATAAGCAAATTTCACTCAATCCTCCATTTGAACCTGTGCTTTTTGAGGTGTTTTTGTGCTCAGATTTGTACGAATTCGAACCTGCGGCATCTTGCTCTTTTTTGGCGGTTTTGAGGCGATTTTTTGCCCAAAAATGCACTGGTCAAAATTGTGGTCAAAATCGGAGTAAAAATCAGAATTTGTGCATAGTAACGAAAAAACGACCGATTTTCAAGGTTTTTAGCCTCAAAATCGGTCGATTTTTGGTCGGAGTGACAGGATTCGAACCTGCGGCATCTTGCTCCCAAAGCAAGCGCGCTACCAACTGCGCTACACCCCGAGGTATAAAATTGTGGTCAAAATATGAGGGTTTACAGAACTGGTCAAAATTGTGGTCAAACGTGATTTTTACGGGAGAGTATGTGCGAAAAAGTCAGTGTTTATGCGGGGTTTCGGAATCCGGGGCTTTGCGATATACCTAGCTCCCAAATGTCGCGCGCTACCAACTGCGCCACACCCCGATTTATTAAATTGTATCAAAGAAGACTTGAAAAATCAAGTTCCACAGTTGTGGTCAAATATAGGGTCAAACGTTAAAAAACAAGAATTGAAAGTGCGAAAAACCCAGTGTTTATGCGGGTTTTCAAGAGTAGGGGTTTGAGCCGTTCTCTTAGTCCCAAACCACCCGCGCTCCCAGCTGCGCCACACCCGGATATCTATTCAATTTTTCTTGTTTTTGCGTGGAAGTGGGACAAACTGTGGTCAAACTCAAAATCCACGCTTTTTTGAGTTTTCTAAAAGTGGCGAAAGTCCGCACCGTTAAAGGCTTTTCGGGACTTTTACTTTTCTACGGCAATTCGTGCTAGACACGCTCCCAAATCAAGCACAATACCAACTGAAACAAATATTACTACTATGCTTGATTATTATAACAAACTTTTGTTTTTATGTCAAGTGATTATTTGTGTTTCTTAAAAATATTAATTTAATGTAAAGTATTCAATATCTATTGCAAAATATCTTGTTTCAAGTTAAAATGTATATTAATAAAAAATACGATATACAAAAAATATAAAATGAGGTTAAAAATGAAGAAAAAAGGCATAAAAAATTTCTTTTACCGAATGCTTTGCGGAGCATTTCTTGGTATAAGTGTAATAGCTCCCGGTATAAGCGGCAGTATAATGGCAGTAATGATGGGAATCTATGACGAGCTTATTACAATTATTTCAAATCCTTTCAAAAACTTTAAGAAAAATATACTCTATCTTATTCCTATGGTTATCGGTGCCGGAGCAAGTATCGTATTGCTTATTCAGGTGCTTGATTTCCTGTTTGAGAATTATACTGTTCCTGCGTATTTGCTGTTTATGAGCCTTATAGCAGGCAGTATTCCTACCGTTATCGGTGAGGCTGCCAAAGGCAGGATCAAGAAAAAGTATTTTATCGGTGTCGCGTGTGCATTGGCATTTGCGCTTTCTATAGGTTTTCTTGCAAAAGCCGATTTTGCCGTTGCTGTTGACACAACAAACACGGCAAGCGCAGCAATGCGTGTCTATTTGCCTATTTGCGGCGGTATTGCGGGTATGATGAGCATGGTTCCAGGCATGAGCGTATCCATGTTGTTGATGATGTTCAGCGTATATGAGCCGCTCTTGCACCTTGCAACAAGCATACTTTCTTTTGAAAATTGGTTCAGCTCTGCTTGGTTTACAGAGGTATTGACAGTCGGAACAGTTGCATTAGCATTTCTTGTAGGAATGGTGCTGTTCTCTAATATAACAAAGCGTGTGTTTGATAAACACCGCAGTCTTGCATTTCTTATGGTTCTCGGTTTTATGTCAGGGTCGATCATAAGTATTTTCCCGGGATTGCCGAAAGATACATTAAACTGGATTTTGAGCATAATTGCCGTTGCTATTGGTCTTACGGTATCATATGTTTTCAAAATTCTCGGCAAGAAATTCAACGTTGAAGAATAAACAACAAAATTTTGCGTATTATTAAGTCTTGACAAAAAAATAGTTTTGTGATATAATCATTAGGTGTTGTGGTGAACAACACCCGAACGCCCTATAAGCAGGCATATCGAAGTGGTCATAACGAGGCGGTCTTGAAAACCGTTTGGGAGCAATCCCACGGGGGTTCGAATCCCTCTGCCTGCGCCATCTAAAGACACCATTGAAATCTGAACCCTCAAGTTCAGACTCAATGGTGTTTTTATTATAAAACCCAGTATTTATGCGGCTTTTCGAGGTCGCATTTTCTTTTTGTCAACTGGACTAAAAACAGAAAAACTCAAATTCGGCAATTAGAAGATTGAAAAACAAACCTTTTCGAACCCATAAGTCTATCTGCGCATGTCTTATAAATCCGCTAATTTCAAGGTATATTCCTCTTCCTTCTGTTCGGGAGTCTTGTATTGCAGTTTTTTGTGTGGACGTATCGTATTGTAGAAAATTATGTACTTGTCCACCGCACTTCGGAAGTCTGCCTCCGAACGGTATTTCGTTCGATACAGTTCCTCACGTTTCATAGAAGCGAAGAACGATTCCATCACGGAATTGTCATACGGCACGTGCGCACGTGAAAAGGAGTGCGTGATGTGTAGCAACCGCATATAGTCGTTCATCGTTTTGGAACGGTAGTTACCACCACGGTCGGTATGGAAGATCAAGCTTGAATCCGGCTGGCGTGCTTTATAGGCAATCTGAAAAGTCGACTTTACAAGCTGCGTGCTGTTAGTCTTTCCAATTTTGTACCCCACGACCATACGGGAATACAAGTCGATAATCACGCAAATGTAATAAGCGTTTTCGCCGTACTTGAAATAGGTAACATCACTAACCCACACTTCGTTCGGCTTGCACGTGTCAAACTCTTGGTTAAGATGATTTTTATACTTGCGGCCTTCGTCCTCGTAAAGTTTCTTTGATGACTGTCGGATGCTGAACAATCCCATATCACGCATAAGCGTGCGTACCATTTCATTACTGACTTTGAAGCCTTCACTTTTCATGACTGCCGCAATTTTAGCGGCACCGAAGATCTGATTGCTTTCGTCGTAGATGAATGTTCATTGCAAAATGAAAATGGGCAAGGTATATTTCAACCTTGCCCATATCAGAATGCATATGTTATTTAGTTCAACAAATTGAGATCTATTGCTACCGTTTTCTCTTAATTAAGCTGTTTTGTTGCACGAGATTTAATCCGAGCAGAAAAACGATGATACACACCGCAGAACCGGTTGCGACATTCATAATACGGATTTCTATTTCCGACATCCCCTCAAAGGACACAAGCATTGACCTTTGCAAAGAAAATATAGAAACAAATGCATCGGCAAAGGATATGTTTCGTAATGTTATAAATTTTACCGATTTGCTTTTTCGTGCCTTTATCCATTTTATTGTTGCAAGTGTGATTTTGGTAAAAGCATATACCGCAATCGCAAGCATAACAATCAAAGGAAATTCTGTACCTCTATCTTTTACAAAAGCAAGAATGACTGTTCCGACGAGCGACAGGGATAACGCCATCAACATGATTCCGGTAAAATGAATGACAAAGCGTTTCTTTCCTTTGTGCCTAAGAACCACAAAGCGAACAATACTCAATATTGCATAGTAAATACCGATTGTAAAAAACCACCACGAGTGTGTTGCTATGCCAAAAATAATGTGATAGGCACTATACACTATATTGAATAGCAAACTGGCAAGCGCGAGCTTTCGTGTCCTATCCATTCGCATTATCTTTCCCGTAAATACAGAGTGCGATTATTTTAGATATTTCATCGGTTGACTTGTCACATCCATTTTTCAACCATTCACTAACGATCGCATTGATACCATTAAGATAATACATCATCACATACGGTCTATCGTTTGCCGAATAATGAAACCTATCCAAAATTGGATTGAATATGCGCTCAAACATTCGCTTATATATATCTTCAAATCCTAAGGTTTTATTATGCAATAATGCCGTTGCGAACACATCTTTGTGGTCTTTAATATAGGTAAGATATGGAGTTAGGTATTTATCTCCAATGAAAACCAACTCATCAAGTTCACAATTCATAAAATCGAGTGAAATTGACTTTGCATTGATTGAAAAATAGGACAAAAAATCGTTTAACAAGTATCGTGTTGTTTCATTTAGCAAATCACCGATAGTTTCATAATGCAAATAAAAGGTTGAGCGATTTACTCCTGCCGTTTCGCAAATCTCGCTAACAGTAATATACTCAAACGGTTTCTTTTTCAGCAAGGAAATCAATGCAAGGTCCATTTTTGTGGCAGTATTAAAATATTTGCTTTCGGATTTATTCATATTACCACTCCTTGCAAGTTTTAATTATTTGTCTGCAATTTCACGGGCAAGTTGCACGATTTCATAGGCATACTTTGCCTTGCCCTTTTCAAGCAATTTCTTATAAATCGGATAATTCACGCCGCAACCAATAAGGCCAACAATACCGACAACGATCCCAAGCACCATACTGTTTCCGATAACTTGCATAGCCAAAGACATACCTGTGCCGAAAACAAGTGCAAATACAATGCCCCAAGAGTAAGTGAAAATAGTGGCAGGGAGTTTTGCACGGTTGTCAAGTTTTTTCAGGGCAATTATTTTTGAGTCCTCTTTGGGCGCATAGTCCTTTGCGATTGATTCTGCTAAAATTTTGTCTGTGTTCATTTGAAGAACCTCCTTCTTGATTTTACAGTGATATTTTACTGCTCAAAAAGGTGGAATGGAACAACACAATCTTTGAAATCTGTTGATTTTTACAATGAAAATTCTTATTTATTTGAATATTTATTATATCACATATCTCTATAAGTATCAATTGCCTATGATGATTATTGATTATGATTTGTTTGTGAGAGTTCGAAGTCATACGCAAAACGGCCGAAAATATCTTTTTTGTAGTCCATAGCCAAAACGAAAAAACTGTCGATTATTGTCGGCAGGATTTTCGTTTTGGTATGAAACTTGTCAAGATTAGTGGACAGATAAAAGATAATAGATAAGAGATAAAAGTTTCGGTGTCTGCTTTGCAGACGAATTATAAAAATATGTAGTAGTTCAAACACATAGGTGAAAAAATTAAAAGACTTCAAATTTGTACAACCCTTTCAAAAATCGACAAGTTTTGACGGAGCCTTGTCGATTTTACTTTTCACCACTACCGAAATTTTTTAAAAATTTCTATATTTTATTGATATTTATTACCAATATATTGTATAATAGTTGTGAAATGGGGGATTAAAATGAACGTGTACACAAAAAGCAGAATTTTGGAAATCGACCCTTATTTAGCACCCTTTGAAAAGGATTTAGATTTGAGAACAGAACTTTATCTCAGCAAAAGAGATAATCTTTTAAGCGGACGTAAAAAGATAAAAAATTTTGCTAACGGTCATAAGTATTTTGGTTTTCACCGTACTCGTACCGGCTGGGTTTACAGAGAATGGGCACCTGCTGCTGATGAAATGTATCTCACAGGTGATTTTAATAGTTGGGATATTGAAAGCTGCCCTATGACCAAACTTGAAAATGGTATTTTCGAAGTGCATCTCAAAGGTAAAAACACACTTAAAATAGGGCAAAAGGTACAAGCTATTGTTATAAACTCAGGGCGGATACTCCGCCGCATTCCGCTTTACGCTACACGAGTTGTACAAGACCCTCAAACATATTTATGGTGTGCTGAAATCGAGGATACATATGAGAAATTTCCTTGGACGGATAAAGACTTTGCGCCTGAAAAAACACCGTTTATTTATGAATGCCATATAGGTATGGCTCAGGAAAAGGGCGCCGTTGGAACATATAGCGAGTTTACAAAAAATGTCCTGCCGAGAATTAAAAGGTTGGGTTATAACACAATACAGATAATGGCCATTATGGAGCATCCATATTATGGCTCATTTGGATATCAGGTTTCTAACTTTTTCGCCGCTTCTTCGCGTTACGGCAGCAGCCGAGAATTAAAAGAGCTTATAAATACTGCTCACAAAATGGGTATTGCCGTTTTGCTGGATGTTGTTCATTCTCACGCGGTGAAGAATACCAACGAGGGACTTAATGAGTTTGACGGCACAGTATACCAGTTCTTTCATGAGGGCGAAGAGGGAAATCACAGTGCATGGGGAACTAAGCTTTTTAATTACGCCAAGAATGAAGTATTGCATTTTTTACTTTCGAATCTTAAATATTGGATGGAAGTTTTCCATTTTGACGGTTTCCGCTTCGACGGTGTAACTTCTATGCTTTATCACGATCACGGACTGGAAAGGGCATTTACAAATTATAATATGTACTTTTCAATGAATACCGATACAGATGCGGTTACATATTTACAGTTGGCAAATGAATTGATTCACGAAATCAACCCCAATGCAGTTACAATAGCAGAGGATATGTCGGGTATGCCTGGGATGTGTATTCCTATAAAGGATGGAGGCATTGGCTTTGATTACCGACTATCTATGGGTGTGCCTGATTTATGGATAAAAACCATCAAAGAATGTACCGACGAAGAGTGGGATATCGGTAAGTTGTGGCATGAGCTTACCTCCTGTCGCGCACAGGAAAAGAATATCGGCTACTGTGAGTCACACGATCAAGCTTTAGTCGGAGACAAGACCATAATGTTCAGACTTTGTGACGCTCAGATGTATACCGGTATGAACAAATTTGGCGGCAATCTTATAATAGACAGAGGTATCGCGCTTCATAAGATGATACGCCTTATTACCGCATCCTTGGCAGGAAAGGGCTATCTTAATTTTATGGGAAATGAGTTCGGTCATCCCGAGTGGATAGATTTTCCGCGTGAAGGCAACGGCTGGAGCTATCATTACTGCCGCAGACAGTGGAGCCTCGTCGATAACCCCGATCTAAGATACAAAGAGCTTAATGATTTTGATAAAGCTATGATAAAGCTGCTTAAGGAAGAAGATATACTTACTTTATCGGCAGAAAACAGATGGCTTCATCAAGATGATAAGGTACTTATCTATACTAAGGGAGATACTGTGTTTATCTTTAATTTCCACCCAACAAAATCCTTTGACGGATATTTTGTGCCTGTGGGAAAAGAAGGTACATATAATGTTGTTCTTTCCTCAGACGACGGACAGTTTGGAGGCTTTTCACGAGTTGACACCTCCGCCGAATACGAAACCTTTACCACGCCTATCGGTTGGGTGGGTTTTAGATGCTATTTGCCTAACAGAACCGCTATTGTCTTGAAAAAAAAGAAGTAAAAGAAACGGCAAAAAAGATTGATATAAAACTTATTAAATGTGTATGGGTTCGAACATATAGCTCAAAAATCTAAAGGGGTTTGAATTTGTACACCCTTTCCAAAACGAAAAACCTGTCGATTATTGTCGGCAGGATTTTCGTTTTGAATTATTCACTATACATTATTCTGTGTGATATTTATTACGCAATACAGAAAAACAATTGATTTTCACGCAACAAATAGCTTGTTTCATTAGAAGAAAACGCCTCTGCAGGTTAATGATTTGCAGAGGCGTTAGTTTTATACGTTGGCAATCAGTGTGGTCAAGGACTTTCTTTGGCCTTCGGTAGGCTCCTTCAGCTTGCCGTTCTTCAGGAGCGTTGTAATGCAGTGTACCAGGAACCATCCGTCATCGTGGAATACAAACTGCAATTCATACGCTTTAATCTTTCTAAGATGTGCAGGAACCGATTCCAGTACAGCCTCGGCATAAGGCGCCTTCAGTTTTTCGAAGTCGGTTTGGTACTTTTCTTTTATACGATCTCCGATGGCAAGGAGTTTATTTTGAATCTCTTTGCTTGCCAGCACAACAATCTGCCATGCAGACTTGAAGTGTCCGTCATAATCCCCGTTGGTTTTTACATAACCACGCTCTGCAAGCCATGCGTAATCGTGCTTAGAGAGCAAATTGTGTTTTTCCCAATTTAGGAGAGTGATTGTTCGCTCTTGTTCTTCGGGGATGTTTCGCTCTTTTACGGGCGCTCTATCAGACCATTCCGAATCAATTTGCCACATCAACTGATAATCGCCCTTATTCCACATAGGACCGCACCAGTTTCTCATATAAACGTAGTCATCAGGAAGAATCATTTCATCCGGCACTACCGATGCGTGATAGATATTATGAGCACCATCCGGACGGATCGTGGCGACCTCTTCAAAAGAAATGCTCTCATCCATCAGCTTCTCACCGGACCAAGCTGCTATATAAGGAATCAGCGTCCACAGGATGAAATTACGGTCCGCTTTAGGAGACTCAGTCAAGGAGATGGGCTCGTCAGTTTGGCCACACCAGATGTCCGGATCGTCAAGAATGCCGGAAGAGGTCAACTCATCATACAGATCGTTCGCAAACAGCTCAGCAGCACGCTTGTACATATCGTTCTGCATGGTAAGCAGTTCTGCTGTCGGCTCGCTGATGATGAAGCCCGCAATGTACTTATCCTTCCCGGCCTGCAGGAAGCCGTATTCCTCAAGGAATTCAACTTCTGTTTCCACATACACAGGGGAAACGCCCAGGTCATCGGCAATCTCGTTAATGGTCTTTGCCGTATTACGCACACAGTAGCAGATATTCTGAGCCAGTGTGGAACGGAAGAACTCGTCGGGAGATTTTTTACCTACGGAACCATTGATGCCATAGGAGTGGAATTTAATAGGGTTAAACTTGAGTTCGCTTGCTTTTCTCATCGTATCCATACCTCGTTTCAATTCTTTTTTCGCTTCAAACAAGTGCCACTTGACAGTGCCGAGAGGAATACACAATTCCCGAGCAATATCTGCCTGCTTGCGATTCTCAAAATAATACGCAATCACTATTCTTCTTTGCAGCTTAGATAGGTATGCGATCTCAGTCTGGAGACGATGGATGGCTTCTGTATTGTCGTCGGTGTCCAGCTCAGAGTATGGATCTGCGATCAGCTCCGCAACCTCATCAATAGAAACACCGACCATACTTTTTGCGCTGTCACGATAATAGTTGCTAAGCGTGTTATGGGCAACGGTCCAGATGAACTTTCCCATGTCCGCAACGTCATCCTTGACAATGAGTGCACGGAACGCTCTTATCGCAATCTCCTGCGACAGATCCTCTGCATCGTGGATGCTTTTACACCTCTTCAGAGCAAATCCGAATATGGGTTTCAGGTATTCAGTTATAGTTTTCTCTACGTCTTGTCTGTTCACTTGTTGGCTCCTCTCGAAAGCTTTCACCCATATAGACACGCGAATCTGAAAAGGTTGGAACTTTTAGAAAAAATTATTTAAAATCGAAAAGAGAGATAATCGGAAGGATATTCATATACATCCCTTCAAACCGGAACTGACTTTCCGGACCTTCTTTTTCGAGAATAAATTGTGACAAATCGCTCTCAAGACAATCCTGCACTTTTTCAGGAGATACCCCAGACTTATCGCTGATCTGAGCAACGGTTGTATAGGCATCTTCGGAATGGATAGTCAACTGGTAAAGAGCTGTGGCAATCTTCAAATTTTTCGCATCACTAAACGGCTTTATCATTGTTACGATTCGACGGACATCAGTATTCATCAGAGTTAGGTTCCTATTGTTTGAAAAGAACACAGCTCCGTGTCTCATCGTGGTTGTTATCTCCGGAATATTACAGCAAGAATAACCCCATTCAGCATTGCCGGCATGTTCAATAGCATCTTCTGTATCCCATCCTGGATTCATATTATCAGCTGTCATTCCTTTGGACAGAATAATCGTGTGAAGAACTGCAGCCATTCTGAAGGTAAAGTCAAAATCTTCGCCCTTAGGCAAATAGCCATACTTCAGCGCAACGTCAAGAACCTTTGCTTTCCCTGTAGCAAGCTCTGTACCGGCAAGAGACAGCCTGCGATTCCGGATATACTCGCCGATGGTGAAACCGCAAAGAATACTAAACACACGTTGGAAGTGATAGCTTGATGAAAAGCTCTGCGCTGCGACCATCTCATAATCAATCGTTTCCGTCAGATTATCTTCGATATAGTCGATAGCCTTTTGCAATCCAATGAACCAGTCCATATTATCCCTCCTTGTCTGCCTTCATTCTATCAAAAGGCGATTTTTATTTCCCGATATTCCGTGCTGAGTATAATCGGGTATTTTAGTTACATATATAACAGCACCGTTATAAATGATTTAAACTGTACCTGATGTATGATTAATTATTTCATTTCAATTGAAATGTTTTTTCGCTCCCAATCGGTTCGCTTAACATCAAACTTTAACTTTTCATAAAGGTCTATTGTTGTTTGATTTGGATGCTTATATGTATTTTTACCTACTGAAATTGCAGCAGTTCCCGGGTTGCCACTAAAATAAGATAGATTAATTTTTCCGCAATTACCGCCGTGGTGAGGGACAACAACGTTTAAATTATCATAATATTTGGTTGCAATATCAGGATATATGTATTCCCAAATCTGCTTGTTGCTGTGATCTGCGCCCAAAATAGTAATATCGTTAGCGCTTTTAATTGCCAAAGCCAATCCCGATTTGTTTATATCCTTACTTCTTTCTCCGAGGTATAATACATAATTGCATCCTGTTATCACGGGAGCAATTCCTACACAACCTCTTTTTATTGCTGCAGGTGAGTTGAAGGTTCGTATATGATGACAATTGTTCAGCAATCGCTTAACCATCTGCTTAGAAGTTAAAGTTATGACTTCAGATGGGAAAAACACACAGCAAAGTTGTTGTAACCAGCGCTCATCAATAACGGTAAGCAAATTGTAATGGTCACTGTCCCAATGGCTTATAATGAGTGATGTATTATAAAAATTTTTATACTTAAGCAGTATATCATCAGCAATACTACTTAACTTGGATTTTGATGCGAATATGCTTGCACCAAAATCAAAAATCGTAAGGGTGTTGTTGGAATGAATTAAATTTGTGCTTCCTTGCGCGACATCGACAACTTCAACATTGATCTTGTCGGAAATTTTATTTAGAGAACATGGAGTACCGTTTGACCATGTTCCTTCAATATAGTCAATGCGTTGTTTGCGCAGACGATTGTTTTTGAAAACTTCTCCGGTATAAAACAATTCTTCAAGCCAGCTACCATCACTGAAGGAAATGAATATATTATATGGAACTTCATTATCCTCAGGCTCGTCAAAATAAAATCTGTTTGTGTTTTCTTTATGACTTATAAGTGTGTGCATCGGAATCGTAACAATATCACCCTCTGTTACGTGCAGCTTTTTAATATTACTAAAGTACAGCATAGTCGGCTCGTACTGATGTAGCTTCATATTATCGGTATAATCACCATTGTTTCTGAAGAAAATAAATTCGTTCTCCGATGTAAAATCAAGAAGTAATTTACCATTTGCGTATTTTTCAACATAAAGATTCGCATATTCAATTGGATGATACATAGACTTATCTCCTTTTATATCATAGCTCAAACAATTTAATTTCTGCCCTATTTTTGACCATCTCATTAATATCTCTGTAAATAAAATACCAACCTTGACCGTTACCACAATGACTGCAGACATTCATAGGATAAATTCTGTTCTTGGTTTTACTATATGTGTTTTTGATTCTCTCAGGATATTTTTCCATGAGCAGATGGTCAAACTCTTCAATATCACCAATAACATTTAATCCGTAGTATTCAATACTCGGATCTTGCAGATGTGTAACAATGTTTTGATGTTCAAGCAGTCTATCATAATCACAAGGAAACATCACATTTTCAGTAGGCTTATCAGCATATGTAATATAAGTTAAAATTTCGGTTGGTTTATGACATTTATAACAGCCTTTTGTGTATACATACACACGGAACGGCAATTTGTTGACATCTGAAGAAATGATTTCAATATTGCTTTTGAAATAACCATATTCCTTTCCATCCGAAGAAAATTTTATATATGTTTTTTCGCCGTCTTCACGAAGAGAAAACGCAGTCTTTATTTCGCCTGTCTTTAGATTTTTAAATTTAATCATAGCCATCCCCTCAATACATACTGCATAAACTTACAAATCACCGAATCAGCTTTTGAAGTTCAGCTAAAACACTTTCATAAGGTATATTCTCCGCATATGCAAACTGCTTGCGGTACTTGTCCCACATAGCTCGAAGCTCTTTGCTTTCGGATATGTTCTTTAGAATTTGGTCTACATTTGAAGTTTGCTCCGTTGTGCCTCGATGCTTGGCAGTAGCGCGTAAAGCTTCTTTAAAAATGCTCTTATCGAATTTCTGTGTTGTTGCAAGAATATAGGCATCGTAAAAATCTCTGGGACGGGTGTTGAATACTGTTCTGCGAAGAATTGTTTCCACCTTTTCTGCCAAAACGGTTTCGATGTTGTATGCCCACAGTTCGAAGGACTTGTCCTCGTCGAATATTTCATTAAAAGTGAATGTTACTGCGTGCGGGGTTATAGCATCCCCTGTGGAAACGTCGATTGAGAGTGGTGTCAGAAGTGTATCATATTTTGCGTTTATCATAACCCGATAACCGCCATATATATCGTCTTCTCTTATAGGAGCGATATTGCCCGTTTCAAATACAACCTCGTCTTCGCAAGAAATGTTACAAATTTCAGTCAGTGCGGTTTTTATACTTTCGGGAGTAAGCGGAAGATTTTTAAGAGTAGTATCGAGATCCATTGTAGCTCTATTATCAAGACCAACAATGGCGGCAACAAGCATGCCGCCTTTAAGAACGAATTTATCCTTATATTCCGATTTGGCAAGACGGACAAGCAGACGCTCAAACATATAGTTTTGCATAATCACCTGTGCGGGAATGTTTTTTTGCTTTGCGATATTTCTTATTTTGGCTTTCAAACTCATAGCGTTACTCATAAAAGTACCTCCAAATATTTTCGTACAACACCGGCTATTTTCATTTCCGTAGCATATGCATTCAGCTTATTCAGATCCTTTTGGGGACTCGCCGCATACATTTTGAGTGCCGACAGAAATGTTTCGCTGCCTACTTTGTTTCTGCTTCTGACAATATCGCAAATAGTACGTTCCAAATCATATCCTGCTACTTTATTTCCGGCAGGAGTAGTAAGGGTTGTTTTGCCAAGACTAAACAATTCAGGCTTGATATAATAAATTTTACATTCCTCTTGTATAGCTTTCGAGGGGATTTTCCCGGAAGGCGCGGTGATAGTATGCTCAAATGGCGTTCGGTCCGAAATCCTATGCAAAAACAACGCTGTTTCATGTGAGAAAACAAATAAATTTGAACGCATACTAATAGATAGCAATTCGTCCTGCATATCATCGTTAAAGATATACTGACCGCGCGCAATACGCTGAATCTTATTGTCCAAACATAATTTGGATAGTATCGCTCTTGAAATGCCGTGCTCAGACGCAATTTTATTGTTTATAATACCGCCGTTATTTTGGGCTATTAGTTTTAATTCGTTGATGTAGTCCATTTGCACACCTCGTTTTCACTTATGTAGTAATATTATATCCTGAATTACGATTTTTGTCAATATCACACCGATAACATAACTCGGAATAATATTAGCGAAATCACGACATTTGTTTTGCCGTATTTTTCTTGCTTTTTTAGGGTGCGCCTTCTATATTGCAGGCGTACCGTTTGATTTAATAAGGAGGAATCACGAAGGAGGAATTGAAATGTTCGGAAAAGCAACGACAGATAGTTGTTGAGCAAAACAGCATTCGGCTCACAAGGCTGTATGTGACCGAAATAGGGCAGATATGACTATGGCAGTTAAGTTGTAGTTATCATTTGCAAACAGCCAACCGTCGGCGGTAGACGGCTTGAAAGATGTTTTGTGACCAATACCGCAACTGCTTCCGTACAGCATACAAGTACGGCAATGTTTCCGGGATTTACGTTGTAACAACAAATCTCTACCGAACGCCCGAGTTTTGTGGGGGCGGCAGATTTATGATCTGCACTCGGTATGCGCAGTCGGGTTTCCGACACTCTGTTCTGCAGGGTTGCGCTGGGGCAGTCTTCTCTAATGGGAAGATGAGTCCACAGTCCTAACCTCTTTTATAACTGAATAGTAGCTCTCTGTGATGAAATGGAATGACCTTCTTTTCGGAAGTAGTTTTCAAATGATTTTCCTATCGGAATGATACCATCATTTTCGATATGATAATGATCAACCTTTCGGAAATGATTATATGACCATCATTCGGTGCCGTTTCTATCAGGCGCAAGCAAGATAGAAACGGCACCGGAGACAGGGTCGGAGGTGCCGTGCGGCAAGGCATTCCGTGACTATAAGAAACGAAAACGGGAGAAACGGCAGGTAAAGTCGCTGAAACTGCCAATGGGTGAGCTATGCCTTGCCGCGTTATGATGCGCCCTTTCAAATGATAAATGCCCTACCTTCCGGATATGATAAATGATACTATACTTCGGAATGATATTTATATATGATGTACTTTTTGGAAGTCCTCCAAGATTTATAATAGATTTGTATTTGCACGCCTACGGCGTAGTTCCGGCTGTTTGATGTTCAAAGTATAACCCTTTTGTATGACACCAATTAAACATCAAACAGTCGGCTGAAAAGAGTCCCATTAAAGATTTATGTTAGATTTTCTAATCCTCACTTCGATATGATTTATAACCGTCCTTTCGATATGACGGCGCGTTTTTTGAAATTGGGATAGTGTTCCCAATAGCGTATAAAGATCGGGAAGTATGATCTTACATTTCGATATGATATATGATTTCCTTTCACAATGACGGCAAAAATATGACCGTCATTTTCGTAGGCGGCGGCAGAAGATTTTTCTTCTGTCGCCGCCGATTTTTTTGCCCTGTGAAATTTTTTATAAAATTTATGCCGTTTTTTTCTTGCCAAATTAAAGCCGGCTTTTTATATTCTCACCACCGTTAAGGTTAAGACCTGCGAAACGCTTTTTTCTTGACAAATGAAAGGTTACCGCACATAGTTTCTCAGCCTTAATCACAACGGCAAAAAAATTATGAAGGAGTGATGCCAATGAGCGAAAGCTCAAAACAGACGGACATTGTAACAGAAATCCTGGATGAGGCGTTCAACAAAGATTGGGATGTGTTTTCCCCGGAGGAATACAAGCATCAGTTGGCTGAAACGCAAGCCGAGGTCAAAAGGCTAACACCCGATGAAGAAACGAAAAAGATGAATAAGCGGATGAACCTTCGGGTGCAGGCCACGGCACTTTACAGAAAAGATCGGCACAAAAGCAAGGCAACACGCAAACGGTATTTTCAAGCCTTTTGCTACGCCTGCGATTATCTTGCAGATACCTGTAATCTGCAAAAGGTTTCCAATATCACACCTACACATTTTCGCAAGGTTACGGAGTATTGGAAGTCATACAAAGCACCGAGCACCATCCAAACCGAACTTTCAGGTTTTCGTAAATACTGCGAATATGCCGGTTGCAAACACAAAATGCCGCAAAACAAGGAACTGAAGCTTCCAAAACGTGAACCTAAAAAGTACAACCGTGGTTGGCTGGTTACCGAGTATCAAAAGGCAAGGGAGATTGCAGAACTTATGGGTAGGTTTGATGTGCGTGATGGATTGGATCTTGGATGGCATTTAGGACTTCGCATTATCGAAGCCTGTCAGCTCAAGGTTGGTGATGTGAAGAAGGCGCTTGGATGGGGCGGTCCGGACATTAAGGGCAAGGGCGGTCAGGTGCGTTTCGTGAAGATCGAGACTGAAGAACAGATGGAGTTGTTGAAGCGTCTGTACCGTGAAGCCAAGGCAAAGGGACTTACGGACGATGATTTTATTATCAGCAAGACGATTTATAAAGGACCTTTGATGGAGAAGAAGTCTATTGAAAACTGGATCTACAATCATCGTAAAGAATTTACCGATCCCGACCGTCAGAAGAAGGTCAATCCCGGCAAAAAGCCTCGTATTGATAAACTCGTTTTCCACGGACTTCGTCACTCCTACAATCAGAACCGTGAGAAGTGGTTGGAGGGCGATCCGAGAAAACGTCAGAAACTCAGTCAGGGTTTAGGACACCGCCGTTTAGCGGTAAATGATATTTATAGAGAATAAGGAAAGGAGATCTATGGACAAGAAAGCAGACAATGCTTTCAGCGTGACGGAACAAACGCATATCAAGATCGGTAAGACCGAATACGTTGTAAACGCCTATTACACCGACAGTATGACCTTATTTGAAAAACTGTTGCGTTTAATGATAAAAGACTTAGACAAAAACTGAAAGCCGGAAGGGGTAACCCTTCCGTACATACCGTTTAGAAATTAAGGAGGAATTTTAAATGCTTATCAAAATCAAATTGACAATTTCAGCAAAACTGCTTGCAAGACCGCCGTAACTGGAGTTACAATGGCAATACAAGCTGTTTGTTGCTGAAAGAAAGGAGTATAAATGGAACAGCAACGAAACAGAACTGCTATATACTGCCGCTTATCCCGTGAAGATGGTGACGGCGAGAGTATGAGCATAGGAAATCAGCGTGAGATGTTAGTCCGTTATTGCAAAGACAACGGCTTACTTGTGGGTGACATTTACATTGACGATGGATTCTCGGGTACGAATTTCGAAAGACCGAATTTTCTGAGAATGATACAGGATATTGAAGACGGAAAAATTGATGTTGTTCTCGTTAAGGATCAATCCCGTATTGGCAGGGAGCATTTGCAGACCGGATATTATATGGAAATCTTTTTCACAAATCACGATGTCCGATTCATAGCGGTTAACGACAATGTGGACACCGAAAAAGGCGATAATGATTTTATGGGTTTCCGCAATATAATCAACGAGCTTTACGCAAAGGACATATCCAAGAAGATCCGTTCCGCAAGAAAGACTTTGGCAAAACAGGGCAAGTTTACCGCACCTTTTGCACCCTATGGGTACAAAAAAGATCCCGATAACAAGCACCGTCTTCTCATTGACGAAAATACCGCACCTATCGTTAAGAGAATGTTTCAATTAACCACCGAGGGCAAAACACCTACGGAGATTGCTGAAATATTTACAGCGGAGAAAATCTTAATTCCGAGGGCGTATGTGGCTAAGACCTATGGGATTTACCTTACCGGCTATGATACCCGTTATCCGTATGACTGGATGGGGAATACGGTCGCTTCCATTCTTAGAAGTAAGCTGTATATCGGTACTTTGGTCAACCACAGAAGAACAAGCAAATCTTTTAAGAACAAAAAGATTATTCAAATTCCCGAGGAAGAATGGATTGAAGTGGAAAACACCCACGAAGCCATCGTTGACCGTGAAACCTGGGATATTGTTCAGAAGATGGTTGCTGTTAAAAAGCGTCCGAACAAAAACGGTGTGAGTCAGATTTTTGCAGGATTGGTGCGTTGCCCCGATTGCGGTAGAGCGTTATCCTACAATATCGGAACATACAAGGACTTTGAAGGTAGTTTTGTTTGTAATTACGCCAAGAACAAGGGCAAGAAGTATTGCACTTGGCATTATATTACCTACAAAGCTCTTTATCAAACGGTTCTTGCCGATATTCAAAATCACACTGCACTTTTGAAAAAAGACCGTGCAAAGTTTGAAGAAGCTCTGCAAGCGCATATATCCTCTCAAAACAAAAAGCAACTTGCCTCACTCAAAAAAGAGCAAGGCAAACTGCAAATGAGACTTGAAGAACTTGGTATGATCACCAAGAAACTCTATGAGGACAATGCATTGTCAAGACTTTCGGATGATGAATACAATCGGCTTTCGGCACAGTTTTTCAGCGAACGCAAAGAATCGGAAGAACGCTTATTTGCAATTTCTGAGGAACTTAAGAAAGAAGAACGCAATCTTGAAAACGTCGCACGCTTCACAAAAATCAACGAAAAGCATCTTGACATTAAAGAACTCAATAAAACCGTGCTGAACGAACTGATTGACAAAATCGAGGTTCACGAAGCAGAAAAGATTGACGGCAAGCGTGTACAGAAAGTTGATATCTACTACCGCTTCGTCGGCAATCTAAACTAATGTTGCGTTATAACATTCACACATCAATATTCATCATTCATTAAAACGGATTTGCGTAATGAATAATGAAGTCGATTCACTGATGAATAATGAATAATTTCGGTGCTTTGCAAAGTGTTGATTATAAATATAATTTATTGTATAATTTAACCGATAAATAAGAATTTACAGGTGACTTAATATGTTTTTTATAGGTATTTTTCTTTGTGTTATTGTTGCTGTTGTTATAGGAACTGTTATACCTAAAAAAGAGAACTACAACAAACTAGATAAGATAAGATTTATAGGTCAAAATAAATAATAGCATTGAATTGTTATAATAAAAATATCAAGACAAGGAGGTATCCTTATGAAAAAAGCTATTTGTTTACTAAGTGTATTGATTTTTCTCTTGTTTGGATGCACTAAGTACAATCAAACAGAAGAAAACGCTGTTTTTACAAAAATAGAAAATGAAAATTTGATTAGTGCATCAGGAGTGGAGTATGCTCACTTAGCTAACGAAGGCTTTTTATATTATTTCGGTGAGTTAGAGTTTGTAGGCGCTGTTCAAGGAGAAAAAGAAACATCTCAACATTTGGGACTTTCATATCAAACAGGAATGTTCGCTATCAAAAATAATGATAATGACAACATATTGATACGGCATTTTCCTAACAATGAATGGTTTTCTATTTATAGAAAAACTTCATTGCAACCATTTGATTTCTCCGCAGACAACTGCATTCGCTTAGAATTTATATCCGGAATAGGAAATACTGAAGAAGATGCTATTCACACAACTTGCAATGGCGGAATTTCCGATAAAGTCGAAATTGCAGATTTTTTATTTGAAGTTAGATCGCAAGAAAGCCCTCGTGATGCAGGGTTGTATGATTTAATCGAGAAACCGGACGGTATGCTTGAAAATTGCTATGTTTATGGTGTTATTTACGGATTTTTTGAGGATGAACCGAATTTAGTAATTCGAATGAATATTACTTCGTATAACGATTTGGCCTATTCTGTCTCAATCGGTGAAGACGAATATGTTTTACCCGAATTATTGATCCAGAAACTCCTAAATTCAAAATGCACCCACTAAAATGAATTTATCTTGTTGTTTATTGCATTTGATAAATAATTATGATATAATTAAATTACTAAATATAAATTCTATTAAAAGGTATAACAAATATGAAAAAAACATTACAAATATCTACTTGCGCCTTGGGAAGTGGTTTAATTGGGTTTTTCTCAAACCAATTAGATAGTATTTCTGGATGCATATTTTTTACTATTGGAATATGTATGCTTGTTACCTCAATACTCTTTATATCAAAACAAGATAAAGGTAGTAACGGAGAGTGAATTTACATACAAAGAAAATGATAGCACCGATTGTGGTTTCAGTTATTATGATACTTTATTATGTTGTTTACTTTGGCATTTTAATTGCAATGCTTAATGGTCTATGGAAATATGTTTTGGGAATCGTTCCACTCATATTATCGGCAATAATGGTCAAAGTTTGCATAGAACGAATAAATGAAATAAAGAAAGGTGAAGAAGATGATATTAGTAAATACTGATTACATTAGCGGTAAAAAATTGGAAACCTTAAGCCTCGTCAAGGGAAGCACAATTCAATCAAAGCATATCGGTAAAGATATTGCACAAAGCTTCAAAACTTTGGTAGGCGGAGAATTAAAATCCTATAATGAAATGATGAATGAAGCAAGAGCACTTGCGACTAAACGAATGGTTGAAGAAGCAGAAGCACTCGGTGCAGATGCCGTTGTTAATATTCGTTATGCCTCTTCTGCTGTTATGCAAGGCGCTGCAGAAGTTATTGTATACGGTACTGCTGTAAAATTTATTGATTAATAAACAAGCTCTAAAGTTATATAACAGATCAAACAATTGATTTTTAGAGTTACATAGGCTTGAACATCTCTGTTGAACATATCTTTATTTGCCGTCATAGCATAATACAAAGGGGGCAAATTTATGAGGGAGATATTATATAACAGAACGGCTGCGGTAGCATATGCACGAAAATGGGCAATGAGCAGAAATCCTGCTTTTTACAACTTTGATAATATTGGAGGAGATTGCACAAATTTTGCTTCACAAAGTATTTATGCAGGAGCAAAAGTAATGAATTATACTCCTGTTACAGGGTGGTTTTACCGTTCGTCTTTCGACCGTACAGCTTCTTGGACCGGAGTTGAATACCTATACCAATTTCTTGTAAATAACAGCTCTGTAGGTCCGTACGGACATATCGTACAACAAAGCGAAGCGCAACCGGGAGATATTGTACAGCTTGGAACATTCGGTGGATCATTTTATCATTCACCTGTTATAACCTCCGTATCACCTACAATACTGGTGGCGGCGCACACTTACGATGCATTAGACAGACCGCTTGCATCATACATCTATGATATTGCCCGTTTTATTCACATAGACGGTGTTCGTACATGGTAAACACTGATCAATATACAAAGCAGCGACTTTTGTCGGTGCTTTTTTCAATGATATTAAAAAACATAATTCTGTGTTGCGTCCATTATCTTATTATGGTATAATGAGGTAAATTAAAAGTATAGATTTTCGGAGGTCTAAACCTTATGGAAGAGAGAATTTTTACGATTGTTTGCAGTATAACAAGCTTTATTGTATCCACTATTGTAACTATTGTTACATACAAAATTAATACAAGTCTCACGCAGAAACGAGAGAAATATACAAGCTTTTATTATCCCTTCTATGTTTTGTTTGACAGCATACATCAAGGTAAAGCCTTGAATTTTTCTCACTTGGAGAAAGAAGAGCAAGAAAAAATTGTAAGATTTTTGATAGAACACGGTCCGTATGCCGACAATGAATTGCAAAATGAGATATATATTTTAAAAACGAGCAGACTTGATGATTTTAATAATAACGATACAAGCAATATTTATGCAGCTGATAACGCATATAATAAAATATTGGAGATAATGACAACAAAAGAAGCAAAACTGCGATACAAATATATAAGCAAAATGTAATGGAAAATATAAAAAAAGTGAACAGCATTTGATCAATGCCTGTTAGGAGAGTAAATATGAAGAAAATTAAAATAACAGTTATGCGAAAAGCAAGGTATGATGATTTAATTGAGAAGTACGAAAACCCAATAGAACTCGCTTGTGATTTAGAGGAAGGACAAGTATTTATCTGTAACGGATGGCAGAAGCCTGATGGCTTCTGCGATAGTGCGTGGGATAGTGTTTCACCTTTCGTTATGACGCTTGCTCACGGCGGCGAGAATTTTTATGACGGTTGGATGAAGAACCCGAAATCCGCAATGATTTCTTGCAATGACGGTTTCCGTCCTGTAAGTTTTTTAATTAAGGTGTGTGAATAAGGAGATTATGCTATAATAAAATCGCTTAGGTAAAACAATAATACTTAAGCGAAAGAGGCGGTTTTTATGAAACAAATATTGATTATAGATGATGATGTGCATATCGGTAACATGCTTGAGGAAGCGCTTACTAAAGAGGGTTACAAGGTTTCGAGAGCTTATTCGGGAACAGAGGCATTGCTGATGCTTTCTTCGGTCAAGCCCGATCTTATTTTGCTTGACCTGATGCTGCCGGGACTTTCGGGCGAGGAAGTGCTACCGAAAATACATGATATTCCCGTTATTGTTGTCAGCGCAAAAGTTGAAGTTGACGACAAGGTGGCGCTTTTACTTGGCGGAGCTGTAGACTATATAACAAAGCCTTTTGACATAAAAGAATTGTCTGCCCGTATTACGGTTGCGCTCCGCAATGCGGCTACATCTCAAAATACCGTTTTGTCTTACGGTGATTTGCAGCTTAACACTGAGACACACGGAGTTTTTGCTGAGAATAAGGAAGTCAAGCTTACGAGAACCGAATTTGCAATTTTAAAGCTTCTTATGCAGAACCCGAAGCAGGTGATTTCAAAATCCGCAATTCTTGAACGTATCAGCCGAGATACTCCGGACTGCACCGAAAATTCCCTGAAAATACACATTTTCAACCTGCGAAAAAAACTACAGGACGCCGGCAACAAGGATTATATTGAAGCCGTGTGGGGTATCGGTTTCAAGCTCAGCTAACAAGAAATCTTAACCGAATCTTAACCATCTCCTTAACCGCTGTCTTAACTGTTTTGCAGTATAATGTCGGCAAGAACACATGGCAGATACATGCAGAAAGTGAGGATAAAAATGGAATATGTTTTAAAGACCGTTGCTTTAGAGAAGCAATACGGCAAATTTAAAGCCTTAAACGGACTTTCCATGAATGTTCCCAAAGGGGCGATTTACGGCTTTGTCGGTAAAAACGGCTCGGGAAAAACCACGTTGATTCGGGTGATATGCGGACTTCAGACGCCGACATCGGGCGAATACTCATTATACGGGATCGACGGCAGCGACAAAGATATTATTAAGTCTCGCAGACGAATGGGAGCGGTTGTTGAAACACCGTCGCTTTATCCCGATATGACAGCGGAAGAAAATATAAAAGAACAGTACCGTGTGATCGGCGTTCCGGCATTTGACGGAACATCCGATTTGTTGAAAACAGTAGACTTGAGCAATACGGGGAAGAAAAAGGTAAAAAATTTTTCACTTGGAATGAAACAGCGGCTTGGTATAGCAGTTGCGCTTGCAGGCGACCCTGATTTTATTGTTCTCGACGAACCGACAAACGGACTGGACCCGCAGGGAATTATTGAAATGCGTGAACTGATCTTAAAGCTTAACCGCGAAAAAGGCATCACATTTTTGATCTCAAGCCATATACTTGACGAGCTTGCAAGGATTGCCACACATTATGGGTTTATTGACAAGGGGCGTATTATAAAAGAGATAAGCGCATCGAAAATGGAGTCTGATATCCGAAAATGTATCCGTGTTGAAGTCAGTGATACAAAGATCCTTGCCCATGTTCTTGATGAAATTGGAGCAGAGTATGACATATTATCCGACAGAACGGCAGATGTTTACGGTAATATTGTGCTTTCAAAACTTGTTATCGCCTTGGCGGAGCAAAAATGCGAACTTGTTTCTTCCCGCGAAAAGGATGAAAGTCTTGAAAATTATTTTCTGAATCTTGTGGGAGGGAAAGAACATGATTAAATTATTGCGCGCGAACTTTTGCAGATTGAGAAAAGATATACTTTTCTATATTTCGACAATAGCCAACACGGTATTGTGGGCGATGTATTCGGACAATGAAGTATATTTTGACAGCTTCTTTTTGATATTACAACCTGTTGTTTATTCAATTTTTATTGCTTTTTATATAGGGAAAGAGTATGGAAACGGTACTTTGCGGAATAAGCTGATATGCGGACATACAAGACTTGAGGTTTATTTTGCATATCTGTTTACTTGTATATTTGCCTCCCTCGTTTCGGTATTGCCGGGGATTGTTATTTTTGTTGTTAAAAATTATGCGTTTCTTTCGGTTATCAAGCCTATAACGCTGTTGATGCTGTTCTTGGGATTTGTATTATTAAACTGTGCCTGCTGTACGGTGTTTACGGCCGTGAGCTTTAATATCTCATCAAAAGCAATATGTATTATAGTTGTTGCGCTTGTTGCTTTTTGCGGTATGATAGCCTCGGAGTATATATATCAATGGCTGATGAAACCCGAAACCAGGCTCGATGTGGAAATAACCGAAAACTATGAGATCATAGAAAAGGGAAGGATCCCCAATCCCGATTATGTGGGCGGTGTTCCGCGGAAGATACTTCTCGGTGTTTTCAATATGATTCCTCAGGCACAGCTTATAGAGTACGGAGACTGTCTCTCAAGCTGGAAGCAATATGACCATAGCGGTCAATTTGACTATAATGAATACAGCAGTGTTGTGTTTAAGGATAATAATGCGGTATATCGTGATTTTCATTATGGATTTGTCTTAAATCAGCTTGCGGTAATATTTATTTCCGGTTTTGCAGGATATGTATTTTTTAAACGGAAGAATTTAAAATAAAAATTACAATTAGGAGGTTAAAAAATGCTCTTATTGTGGTTAATATGCGGTGTGTTGATCTCATTTGTAATTATGCTTGCAGTAAAGGTTACAGTTATGCAAAAATCTTTAAAAGAAATATGTGACTGCATTCAAGAGCAGCTTTTTACCGACACGAATAAGCTTATATGGGTTTCATCAAATGATAAGCAAATCAGACATCTTGCAAAAGAGCTGAATAAACATCTTTCCGAGCTTCGCCGACTGCGTAGACAGTATGAAAATGGAAATCGTGAGCTTAAAGATGCTGTAACGAATATATCTCACGATCTGCGTACCCCCCTTACGGCAATATGTGGATATCTTGATCTGCTTGAACTGGAAAGCAAAAGCGAAGATGCGGAACGTTATCTTGACTATATCAGCGAGAGAACGGAAGCGATGAAGAACTTGACCGAGGAATTGTTCTGTTACTCGGTAACTATATCTACAAAAGACGATCTTTCGGTGGAAAAGGTTTGTATCAATGACATACTGGAAAACAGTATAGCTTCGTTTTATTATCCCCTGACAGAAAGGGGGATAGCGCCGGCTTTAAATATAACTAAAAACCGTATTTTTCGCCTTTTAAACAAAGACGCGCTTTCGCGTGTGTTTGGAAATATTCTGACCAATGCGGTCAAATACAGCGGAGGTGATCTTGAGGTTACTCTTTTTGACGACGGAAAAATTGTTTTTACAAATACAGCCGAAGATCTTGATGAAGTGCAGGTCGGAAAGCTTTTTGACAGGTTTTACACGGTAGAAGCGGCAAGAAGATCCACGGGGCTGGGGCTTGCCATTGCAAAAACACTTGTCGAGCAAATGAACGGAAAAATCGAGGCGGCTTTTATAGACAAAAAGTTGAGTATTATTTTGTTTTTCTCTGAAAATATTTAGATGTTTTTTTATATTACGTATAACATTACAAAAGCCGTGTGGAAATTTATTCCTGCACGGCTTTTGTAATTTTATTTATTTTTTATCCGGTTTTTTTATTTTGTTGAGTTTAGCGTTGAGAGCGAGGAGTTCTTCTTTTGTGAATTTCATATCCATCATGCCGCCCATAAGGGTGAAGAGACGGAGTACGGTGAAGCCGCCCATCATGCTCAGCATTTCGGGTCCGATCTCAAAGCCTGCGGCTTCCATTTTGCCGGATTTTCCGTTATTACTCTTTTCGCCCATAAGCTTGCCGACAAGTCCCATAAATATCATTTTACCCTGTAAGGTGCTGATAACATCGCTCATTTTATCGTTAAGGGAAAGGTATCCTTCGGGAACTTCTATGTCGAACCAGTTAAGAATAGCGCCCTTTTCTTTAAGGCGATAGTCTTCATTAAATGTCTCAACTTTGCGAATAACGCTCGTATCTTTATACTCGCCTGCAACAGCAGTAAGAATGGTTTCTCCGCTATTCGAAACTTCAAAATAGAAAAAGTGATCATCTGCCTTCTTCTTGCCGATAGAATTGCCATTTGCAAACAGCTCAACCTCAGGCAGATTTGAGTAAACGGTAACTTTCGTTATGTCTTCAATACGGTCAACGTATCTCTTACCGCAGAGGTGAACAAACGGTTCATCGGACAGCCACGCTTTATACGCATAGAATGCATCCTTTTTATACTTACGGTCAAAGGTTACAAGTCCTTTGTGGTTCTGTCCGTTTTTTCCGCCCTCGTTACGCGCGTCAGAACCAAAATCAAACATATTCCATACATGTGTTGCCCACAGGTATTTGCGAGTAAAGAGCTGCTTGATAAGTTCTTCATGATAGTATGCCTGATACTCTTCTGTATAGTCGCCCTGCATAGGTGATGAGGTGTGCCAATTAAGCCCTTCACATCCGTATTCGGAACAGCCTATAGGTATATTTGGGTGTTTTGCATGAAATTTATCAAACCAAGGACCGTTCATATCTGTCTCACCGCCATACCAGCCGAAATAATGGTTGTAAGAAACAACATCGGGAATTTTCAGATATGGATCGTCTATTTTACACATAGAAACCGCTGCCACTGTCGTAAGACGTGTTTTATCTATTTCATGACATAGCTCGTTTAGAATACGGTGGTTTTCAAGCAGATCGTCGTTAGAGCCGCCGATTCCTATTTCGTTTGAAAGGCCCCAAACAACAATAGATGGGTGGTTATAGTTTTGTATAATGAGTTCTTTCATTTGTGAAATGGTATTTTCTCTGCCTGCAGGCATATGCTTTGAAATATAGGGTATCTCTGCCCAGACAACAAAACCGTACTTATCGCATAGATCATAGAAATATTGATCATGCTGATAGTGAGCAAGACGGATAGTTGTTGCGCCCACCTCATAAATAAGGTCAATATCTTCTTGGTGGTCTGTAGGAGAAAGAGCGTTACCTTTTTGCCAACGGTCTTGATGACGCGAAACACCTCTGAGATGATATTCTTCGCCATTCAGAATAAAACCGTTTTCGGAATCTATTTTAAATGTACGGCAACCGAAGTGTGAAGAAATGCTGTCAATAACCTTGCCGTTGTCAACAAGTTTTGCTTTTGCTGTATAAAGGTAAGGGTCTTTACGTCCGTGCCATAAATGTACTGTGGGAATAGTCAAAATAACTTTAGTGTTATTTGTTTCCGTTTGTACAACAGTGTTTCCTTCTTTATCCTCGATAATATATTTTACGGCTTGATCTGATTTGAGGTTTGTAACATAAACTTCAAGCTCGACTTCTGCATTATTGCCGCAAATTTCGGGGGTGATCTTAATACCGGGACCACCGTAACAGTCAAGGTCAAAGTGAGATTGGCTGATACAAATAAGATCGACGTCACGGTAGAGACCTCCGTAAAATGTAAAGTCTGCCATTTGGGGATACACTGTCTCATTTGCCGAATTGTCTACTGCAATAACCAGCAGATTTACATTTTCAAGAGTGTCTGTAAGATCAACACGCCATGTTGAGTACCCCCCTTCATGATGAGCCAATAATTTTCCGTTTAGATATACATCAGCCGAAGAGTTTGCTCCTTTTATTTGCAAATAATATCTATCTGCTTCGGGAAGATCCGTCTTGTTTATTGTTTTTGCATAGTATCCCATCCCTCTGTAATAATCATTATCGCCATCCTGTCCGTCGATAGCATTCCATGTATGCGGCAGGTTTACAAAATCCCACTTATTTGATATTTCAGTAGGAATCGAATCTGCAAGCTTTGTAAATGCCCATTTATTGTTAATGTTTATAACTGTTCTCATTTCAGTTTCTCCTTTGATGATTATTTTAAAATAAAAAGCAAAATAGAATAATTAGGCTAAAAGCAAATTAAGGCAACTTGTCCGAATCATCTAATATATTATAAGTCAGAATATCATCTGTCTCTATATCTCGCCCAAGGTCTTTATTCATTTTTGATAATGTATTTTTGTCAAGGTTGTAGATAATAGATAGTCCTATAAACTGCAAAATTGCGCTGAATAAATATAGGGCGGCAACAAGATAACGCATATTGAGTGCAACCGAAAATTCTTGATTGCCTTCATTTGCACCCACATATCCCAGCGCAGCCATTATAACCAAAGTTAAAGCAGGCCCAAGGCCTTGTGCAAGTTTACGAAAAAATGAGTGAAGCGAATATACCGTGCCTTCCTCGCGTGCGCCTGTTTTCCATTCATTGTAGTCGATAGCATCGCCCATCATTGCCCACGATACTGTGGAATAGATACCGATACCAAGGCTGTTTACAAGCTGGCAAATTATATAAATAATTAGACCTGAGGTATCGGGAGTAATAGGAAGGATAAGCATAAGTGTACACGCAGCTATTGAGCATATCGTACCAAAAGTCGAAAGCTCCTTTTTTCCGTATTTAACGACCATTTTACGCGCAAGGGGAGTAAATGCAATGATAGGGAGCATAGAGAAAGCCTGAACTACTCCCGATATTTTTGCGTTATTAAAATAAGACTGGAATAGAACAGTTACTGCTGCTGTACCGCCCTGCATACCGAGGAACATACCCATAGCGGCAACCGTTGCGCCAACAGCGGGTCGATTTTTTAAGAAATTACCCATAGCCTTAATAACATTAAATTTTGAGGTATCTTCAATTTTTATATCTGTGTTTTCGCGTATTTCCGTATTACGTATCATAAATTGGAAACAAATAAAGCCCAACACACCCATAACAAGAGCTGCGATAAATACGTTTTCACCAATAAGATTGTCTTCCTTGTCGTAAATAATAAATGGAAGAATGACCATGGGAATCATATTTCCGAGCATAGAGCCTACAGAACGCCATGCAGAAAGTGAAGCGCGGTCGGCAGGTGATCCCGAAATAAGAGACAAAAGTGAACCGTATGGAACATTTGCAACAGTGTAAAAAGCATCCCAGATTACATATCCTGCAATAAAGATTATAATTTGTGCCCAAAGGGGCGCGTTTGGAATGGGAATAAAGCATAATGCGCCGCCAACGGTTAAACCTATAGAGCCTGCCCAAATGTAACTCAAAAATTTGTTTTTCTTGTATTTACGTTTGTCGGAGTCAATCATTGAACCGATAAGCGGGTCGTTGATTGCATCCCATACCTGAACGATAACAAGCAGAAGAGAGTACCACAACTCAAGCTTCATAAACTGTGTCCAAAATATCAACATTGTTCCTTTAAGTGCAAAGCTCATGTTACAGCCAAGATCTCCTGCGGCATATGCAAGGCTGTCGCGTATACCAAAAGGACGGGGGGGGCGAGTAGATTCCATAATGATCCTCATTTCCGACCGTATAAAAATTACTATTCGGTCAGCAAAACTTTTCAGACAAACAGTCATTTTAAAAAAAGGCGTTGTCTCAAAATTTATTCTACCCCGCTTTGAACCTTAATAATCGCAATTTAAAGTGATTTAACAAATGATTTTAGCGTGAATATGATTGTAGAGAGCTGGTGTTCAAACTTATTTTTTATGTTCTTGCTATATGATAAATGTTATAGCAGTGTATTATACAATGTTCTTGACATTTTATAAAATATGTTGTAAAGTATTATAGATTATTTTGGGAGGAAAATGTAAAATGGCAGAATTATTTGAAATTATTATGATCGTAAGCTTCGGTGCATCATGGCCGATGAATGTTATGAAGTCGTGGAAAGCAAGAACCGCAAAGGGCAAGAGTCTTATGTTTTTGCTTTTGATACTTTTCGGTTACGTTGCAGGAATAACATCAAAGCTCATAAATGAAGCATATATGGCTGACTTTGCACAGAAATGGTATGTGCTTGTGTTCTATATTCTGAATTTTGTAATGGTTGGCGTTGACACTATTCTTTACTTCAGAAATAAGAGACTTGACCGAAAAGAAGCAACAAAATGATGAAAATATTGTCAATAGGAAACAGCTTTTCCCAAGATTCACATAAATGGCTTCATAAATTAGCCGAAAAAAACAGTTATGAAATGGAGACGGCAAATCTGTACATAGGCGGATGCAGTCTTGAAATGCATTGGAACAATGTGATTGGTAATAAAGCGAATTATTCTTTGGAACTTAACGGTAACAGAGGCGAGAGAAATATTTCTATATCAGAAGCATTATTGTTGGACGAGTGGGATGTTGTAACCTTACAGCAATCAAGCCCATTGAGCGGAAGACCGCAGTCGTATTTACCGTATGTTCAAAACTTGGCAGCTTTGGTGAGAGAAAAACAACCCAATGCTCAAATATACTTTCTTCAAACATGGAGCTATGAGATTGATTCTGAACTTAAAGCTTTTGAAAATTATAAATGCAACCAAAGAGAAATGTTCAGGCGTATAAAGGATGCATCGGAAATGGTGTCGAAACTGATTAATGTACCAATTATTCATGTGGGTGATGTTATACAGAGCCTACGTGAGACTGTACCTGAATTCGATTACAATAACGGAGGACTGTCCCTGAACCGAGACGGCTTTCATTTGACTCTGGATTACGGCAGATTTGCTTCAGCGGCAACATTATTTTGCACCTTGACAGGTAAGCGTATCAAAATAAACGAGTTTGAAGATTTTGATATTTTGCTGTTGAATAAGATTATAACCACCGTTGAAAATATTGTATTTAATAATGCAAATAAATAAGATTACTATGTCGAAAACTCAGTAGGGGTAATTGTTTATAGGCATTACACTCTTTATCATAGGTTTTGTCGTTGTTTTTTATGTTATCAAAAAAAAGACATAAAAATAAAAAATAATTTCACTAAATACTTGACTATTTTGAAAAGATGTGCTATAATACCAAACTGTAACTAGGTGTAGCTCAGCTGGGAGAGCGCTACCTTGGGGTGGTAGAGGCCGCTGGTTCAAGTCCAGTCACTTAGACCATAAAAAGACAGTCTTTCGACTGTCTTTTTTGTTTCTGTATATCAAGTAACCAAGCTGTTTTTTTGTCTTTTTAGTAAGCTTCGGCAACTTTGCTGAATATGCTTGAAACCTTGCTTGAACATATCTTTTTTCGGGCGCTACTATATTGCAAGTATATATTTGACGTGGTTTCAATGTCCGAATGTCGTAACCAGTTTTTTACATCTTCCAATTCCATACCGCTATCAAAAAGTATTGACGCTGTACTGTGTCTTAAGTCGTGAAAGCGCATAACTGGCAGACCACATTTTTTCAAATGCTTTTTGAAGGCTTTTGTAACATAGTCGGGGCGGTAGTGTCTGCCGTCTTCCCAAGTAAATATGTATTGACTGTTGGGATTACGTTTTTCGTATAACCTTAAAAACATTTCTTTTATTTCGGGGAGCAATTCAAATGTTGCTCGGCTTCCCGGAGTTTTCGTGTTGTCTTTTTTCTCAATAGTTAAGCTTTTTACAATAGTGTGTTGAATGCGAAGCTCATTATTTTCAAAGTCTATCGCAGACCATTTAAGTCCAAGCACTTCTGAACGGCGTAACCCATAAAATAAAGCTGTTTTTATAATTGGGTATAACCTATGATTTTCAAAGGTTTTGAGAAGTCTGTAAGCTTCGTTAGTAGTGAGCATAACATATTGTGTGCTTGTAGCTTTTTTAGAGCGTTTTAGCTTAACAGAAAGCGAGGGATTAGCTTGTATATACCCAAGTACTACAGCTTCGTTTAAAGCTTGTTTAATAAGGCTTAAATGCTTTTTGACCGAGGCTTCGGACAGTCCCCCTTGTTTTCCGTCAAGTCTGCCGTTTATTTTTAGATGTATTATGTAGTCGTTGACATCTTTGGCGGTTAATTGGGTTATGTCGTTGGAAGTGGCTTCAAACCAAGGAATGATGTGTTTGTTAAAATATACGGTGTATGCTTCATAGGTAGATTTCTGTAAATCAATCCTTTGTCGCTCAAGCCATTCTTGGAAGAATTGCGATACTGTCATTTTACCGCCTTTCTTGCCTTATTAAATACCCTTGTATTTATGATGTTTTGAAAATTGTTTTCCGTATCTTCAATTACACTTGTTTTTTCATAAACAAGAGGGTGATTTTTCACAAGCCTGTCGGCTTGATAAGACGGCATAATTTGTTTTGTCGGTTTTATGCAATTTTGAGACCATCTAAAAATATGCATTCCAGAAGGATACATACAGAGACGAGCCCCTTTTTTAATACGTTTTGGTACTCCATTTCTATCTATAACGGATTTTATATCGGGAGTTATCTCATTGGGTTGGTCAGAAATATCGAGGTCAGTAAGATAAGCACAGAGATATGCTCCCATATCGTCGCAATTATCAACGGCTTCTATTGATACAAACCCTTGTTTCCAAGCCTTGCTAATTATTGAGTTTTCTATATAGGGAGCAGTGTTATTATAAATAAATATAGCGTGTATATGCCAAGCTCCTCTTTTTTGGGGTTCTACAGCAGAAATCCATTTGAATGGCTTTACTGCTTCTGGCAAACGTTTGAGAAAGTTTTTGTAATCGTTAGCGAGTTTGTTTGAGTCGGTCATATTCTCTGCATAGGTTAATGTTATAAAACGGCAATAGGTTGAATTAGTGCAGTTTGCTCTTATTATGTCTCTTCCCAGCTCAATAGAACGATTAACACTTATAAGGTCGTCGCTTCTTTTGTTTTGTGGATTAAATTCTTTTATTTCCCCAGTCCGTATATCAACATACTCCGATTTACTTATTTTTCGGGTTGTACCGCCTTTGCTTTTTACGTGTGTATGCTTAATTTCAGTTATGTTTCCCGAAAACTTTACTGTTACATTTTCATTGGCTGTAGGGCGAATGTTTACAATGTTTCCATTTGAGTCTGTAGCTTTACTGCACTTTATCATTCTTTCTCCTTTCTTTAGGTTTACTCCGATATTCTAATATAATCAAGTTAATACAAAGCAAACCATAATGTTTTGTTTAGCACCAAGATTGGTTAGTTTTTAATCATTATACAACGTTTGGTTAGATTTGTCAAGAGTTTGGTTGGAAATGAATATATATTCATCATATATTGCATATTTTATATTATAAATGCATAAAATATCTTGATTTTTAACCAAAAGTAGTTTATAATAGATTAAAAGGAGTTGAATATAATGGATGAAGGAAGATATACTCTGCAAAAAGCATTCAAAGAAGGCTACAATAAAGGACTTGAAATGAACGAAGCCAATAAAGTCAGAAAGATGAATGTTGCAACAAGGATAAAGGAAGAACGCAAGAAAGCAGGGTACACACAAGAAACATTTGCAATAGCTACGCGCATAAATCGAATAACATATTCTGGTTATGAGGTTGGAAGGTCGGAACCAACTATAGAGTGCCTTGTAAGAATAGCTGACGTGCTCAATTTGTCTCTTGACTATATTTGTTGCAGAACAGACGAAAAAGAAAGCTCTCCAAGTGATAACTTGAAAGAGCAACTTGACTATATTAATAAAAGGCTTGAAGCTTTGGAAAAGAAGGATTGAAAACAAATAATATCTGTCTCTCGGAGGCAGAGTGAAGTTTGATGACCCCACAAAGTGCATACAGCCCACACAGAAGTTTGTGCTCCCCTCGCACATTTTTTTGGGCTTGGAAAGGAAATGCGGCGTAGGTGGAGCAAGTCAATCCCATAAAGCAAGAGCGCGCACGACAAAATACAGCCGTTCCATTGTTAGTAGACAATAGGCGAAGTCTGTACACAGGGGTGATGTAAGTGCTAATTGAACGCTCGGGGGCGAACCTTTCGCCCCCTCTTAATATATCTCCCCCCTTTGCGACACACTTGGGGTGGTAGAGGCCGCTGGTTCAAGTCCAGTCACTTAGACCA
>JAZRIJ010000072.1:0-40507 GCA_045645205.1 Eubacteriales bacterium | reverse complement strand
AACGCTTAAGGCTCAGCCTTTTGCTATGAATAAGCGAAAGCATAATCAATACTAAAGAATAAAAAGCTCCAAAACGAGTAAAAAAGAGCATACGAAAAAAGAGGTATGTGAAAACCTCGCTTTTTGGGAAAATATTTAATTGTGAAGAGTTGGACTATGATGCATTCAGTTGGAATAAATCAAGACCGATTCTTCCTTTTTTTGTGCGGTTACAAAACTTTTCTACGTTAAAAGCAAAAGCAAGTAAGAAAAATTGAGTTTCAACGTTTTTCTTACCTCTTGTTAAGAATCGTCTAAAGCCGTAATCTTCTTTTAGAACACCAAATACACCCTCGACCTGAATAGATCTATTCATACGAAGAAGCGTTCCTTCCTCGCTTGTTAATGCTTCAAGTACTTTAGGGCGATATTCATTTAATACTTGATTAACCTTAACTGTTCTGTAGCCATTCTTTGAATGATGGCATTTGTCTCTATGAGGACACCTTCCGCATTTGTCATTGCTGTAGTATTTTGTAGATATGGTGTAACCGTTTTCGGTTGTCTTGGTGCTTTCTCGTTTGAATTTAAGTTTTCTGCCGTCAGGACAGATGTATTCGTCTTTCTTTTCGTTATATACCATATTTTCCACAGCATAGGGATTAGTCTTGTAGGTTCTTTTTTTGCTGATCTTATAATTTGTGGGTTTGATAAAGCATTTTTGTCCGTTTTCTTCAAGATACAGATAATTTTCGCTGCTTTCATATCCCGCATCGGCGATTATCTGTTCAAACTTTCTTCTCGTATGGCTTTTTATCCTATTGAGAAACGGTATTAGAGTATTTACGTCACTTCTGTTTGAAAATGCCCCTAATCCTACAATGTATTCACTTTCCACACCTATTTGTATATTGTATCCCGGCTTTAATTGCCCATTCCTCATATAGTCATCCTTCATATGCATAAAGGTTGCATCAACGTCCGTCTTGGAGAAACTGTTTCTGTTACCGAATTTGCCCAAATGTGTGTAATATTCATTCCTCTTACTCATAACTCCTTCAAGCAATTCAATATCTCTTTGTAACTGTGTCTTATGTTTACCTTTACCTGCGACTAATATCAGATTATTCCATTTTACTTGGTTTACTAATGCTTCATAGCATTCTTCAATAGCGATAAACTCTTTGAATCCATATCTTTCAGCTATTAACGGAAGTATGGCTTCTATCTTTTGGTTTAGCTTTACAAGATTCTTTTCTACTGCCTTTTTCCATACAAACGTATATTTGTTGGCATAAGCTTCTATCTTCGTTCCATCTACAAACAGGTTACGATACCTGACCTCGCCCATTTCATACAGCTTTTCTACAAACTGATAGAACAGTCCTTCGATAGCTTCTCCAAGGTGTCCTCTCGTAAATCTTGTGAGCATGGAGTCGCTTGGTGCCGGTTCTCCGCTTAACAACCACATAAACCGAATATCCGTTTTACAAGCTATTTCGATCTCTCTGGATGAATATTTTCTGTTCATATACCCGAACACGAGTATCTCAAACAATGTGATAGGATTTACCTTTCTCCATGTTCTAATATACGTCTCGAACAGTTCTGTATAATCTAACTCTTCGCATATTTCCGCTACTTTGAAAACAAAATCGTCTTTGGGAATATTTATTTCTAAATCTAATGGTAAAACTACTTGATTTCTGTTTCTCATTGTTGTACAATTACCTCGTTGTTTTGTTGTTGGTTTTTTGTGGTGATTAAATTATACAACAAAGCAAGCGGTTACTCAATACCTTTCGGCATTGAATAACCGCTTTTCTTTTTTGACTAGATATACACAAATGATTGAGGCGCACAAGTAACACCGAACGCGGATAACTCTTTAGGCTCTTTGTATTTCTTGACACGTCCTAATTTATAGGCGATTGCTACATTACGATTTCTGTAATATGCATCGAAGAATTGTTTGGTTATCCCGGAAAATTCTGAGGTTTCTCCCCACACCAACTCTGGACTATCAACAATAACATCCAGGACATCTGCTTCGCCAACCACTTTCATAACAGGGGATGTTGAATAAATAATAATCTTATCAACTTTTTCTTTGCATTTAATCTTGCGAAACTCGTATTGTTTTTCGCCACTTAAAATATTTTCGACATGTTCCGGATTAATCGATAATAATATTTTGCACATCTATATCACCCATTTCTAATATCTTCTCAAATTCTTTTTCCGTATAGACAACATTGTATGGATAATCTTCAAACAATCCGTTTTCCTTCAGTTCGTTGAAAGTTACATTATGGCCCTTTCCAAAATATCCATTGTAAACAAGTTCAATAATTACTACCGTTTTCTTTGTAGTGTATATTTCCTGGAGTTCTTCAGGAGTATAAATAGTTTTATTACCCGCTTGCTTAACAAAATCATCACAAGAAATTATCGAGGTTCCTTTTTCTTTAACCACATCTACTTTCGATATGGTGCAGAAAGAAGTAATTACGGACTTATATTTCTTTTGACCGGGGCCATTATGTATGCGATAAATAAAAACCGGCATACCTTCTTTAAAATGCAAAGCGGTATATGGCGTTGCAATAAAAACTTTTGTAATTCCGTTGCCGGCCGTGGTTGAAAATATGTTTTGGTTCCCACCTGCCAGTTCGGAGTAAGGAAAAAGTTTATCGTGGAAGTCATCATTTATCGGAATTAGACCGCTACAATCAAACACCTTAGAAATAAACGGGAAACATTTATACGGATCTTCAAAAGACATTGATCTTCTATTTTTTATGTATACATTTTCGCCACGTTCATTTTTCCCAGCGCAAGTAAATCCAAATCTTTCAAAAAGATTGATCAGTTCTATATGCTTTTCGAAAACCGTAACGTAAATCTCGTCGAATTTCGTATCCTTCCAATACCAAAGAGATACTCCAAGTGCACCCTCTCCCAAACGTTGTTTACGAATACGTTCGGCTAAACGCAAAGTGCCTATTTTCAAACGAGGGATCTGCGGCAATTCCTCGCCATTGACAATCAGTGGTGAAACATCACCATCAACGTTCTCCTTCTTTAAATAGAGAAACGCCCCGACTCCAACTTCATCAAAATAAATCAGAGCGCTTTTGTCCTCGCTTTGCTTTCGTGAGAACCAAACCGGGAATTCCGGGTAATCTACTTTTAATGTGTCAAAGAAAGAATCATTGAAATCTATATCTTTAAATTTTTTCCAACTAAACTTACCTGCCATCAAAACACCACCTATTAATAATTATAAAGATCTTGATGTACGATATTTAGGTCTTCAAATTAGATGTCAGCCACCTGTTCTTTTAACCTAATATATCTATCATAAGAAATAATCACATTGTGCGGCCGACTATGTTTATTAACAATAACGACCTTATCTTCCTTTACGACCTCATCAAAAATTCTTGACGCCTGTCCTTTTAAGAATTCTGTGGCAGTATGGTTATCTGGAATTATTTGTTTTTTCTTAGCAGCCATAATTTCACCATCCAAGGTATTCTAAGATGGTTTTATTATAACAAAAGTCATTACTTTTGTCAATATAAAAGTAATGACTTTATAGCTGCCACGATTGCAAATGTTTTATTGCTTGTCAGATTTCTTCGACTTCTTCTAACCCTTGCATTACTTCCACCATTATGCGAGTAGCAAGGATAAATCCCGAACTGAACGCCTCGCGCTCTGTAATACAAGACAGTTCACTTGTGCAGTCCTTGAACTTCTCAAAGGTTTCTTTTTGTTTCTCTGTAAGTCCTGCCGTCAGCTCATCCTCATTTTTGCATATCAGTTTGACGAGCTTGTCCACCCTCGTCCCTTGCTTGATGTACCTTTCGTGCGGACTGATGTTGCCGTAGTATAAATCTTCAAGTGTTGTCATGTGCGTTGCACTCCTTTCTTTTGCAACACAAACACATACCACAACACTTTCCACAAGTCCAGAGATTTATTTATAAAAAGCAAAAGCGCCGCATTTCTGCGACGCTTCTGTTTTACGTTTAATTTTTGCTATATTAATTTCTTTTTTAATCATTAAAAAAACATATGGCAAAGTGTTTGGAAATACCAGATTCTTTATTTTAATTCTGGCAATCCAAGTTCTCTTAAAAATTGATTATGCTTTTCTTTGGCTTTTTTTATATCGGACTCGATTTTATCCAATTCTTTACTTACTTCGATTAGATCAATAGGTTCTTCTACGCTTGCTGTGCTGACATAACGAGAAATATTTAAGTTGTATTCATTATTTTTGATTTCCTCTAATGTCACGCGGCGTGAGTATTTCTTATCATCTTCCTTTCTGTATTGGTAGGTTTCGACGATCTTATCAATGTGCTCAGGCAGTAGAACATTTTGTCGTTTGCTTTTTTCGAAGTAATCACTTGCATTGATAAATAGTACATCATCAAACTTTTTGCACTTTTTAAGCACAATAATACATACTGGAATCCCTGTTGAGAAGAAAAGATTTGATGGAAGACCGATAATTGTATCAATATTTCCATCCAACAACAGTTTTTTTCGAATCGTTTCTTCCGCGCCACCACGGAAAAGAACACCGTGAGGAAGAATGATAGCCATCGTTCCTTCGTCGCTTAAAAAGTGGAAACCGTGAAGCAAAAATGCAAAATCAGCTGCAGATTTTGGAGCAAGTCCATAATTCTTGAATCTGAAATCCTCTTTCATAGAATCTTTAGGTTCCCATCTCAAGCTAAAGGGGGGATTTGCTACCACAGCATCACATTGCAATTTCTTTGCCGGGTTCATTTCTTTTAGCAAATTCCAATCATTTGCTAAAGAGTCTCCATGGAATATCTGAAATTCCGAATCTTTGAGCCCGTGAAGCAACATATTCATACGAGCAAGGTTGTATGTGGTGATATTTTTTTCTTGCCCATAAATTTGTCCTAAAGCAAACAGCACTATCAGTAATGTAGAGGTATGTTTATCCACTTTATACTTATTTCCCATCACTGCTATTGCGTTTCACTTTGCAATTGAGTGGGACTTCAATGCCGCAGCTTCGAGCCCTGTCACTCCAACAAAAAAACGATGGACAATAGTTTATCGTTTTTTGATGCTGTATACTAAATATGAAGTAGGTTTTAAAGACTGCTTTTTTGAAATTATTTAACATTTAAGTTATATTTTTTATTGACAAATGGATATGCGTGTATTAAAATTAATTTATATTATAGAAAAGAGGTTTTAATATGGCAAATCAACCGTATATTAAAATTTTTGCTCCCGAAGAAGAAAGGGATTATTCGTCGTTTTATATTTACATGCCTGCCGGTGAGCAATACTATGCACAGTACAGATTTGTGTATGTTAAGAACCCTGTAAATGAAAGCATTGTTTTTGAGAATGGACCAAATGACCCTGCAAACTGTGATTTCTTTCGCGTGAGAGAAGCATATATAGGAAAGCTTGACGGAGAAGTGTTTACACCTGCTTTTCGAGCTCTTCAGGGAGGAGAGATTGGTTTTGCATTTTGTGAAAAAGGGGCAGGAGACTATTCGGGAGGTTTTCACGGTGATGAGCTTATTTTTGACGTTTCGTTGAATATTGACGGTATACCGACACCGCTTAACCAAGAGTACTTTGGCAGCTTTGAAATGCTGATTTTTGAAGAATCGTCATATATTTACAGATGCAATACTCCGAGCGAAAAGCTTGTATTACATAAGCAGAAATATATCGTTTCGGGTGATACGATAGCTTTAGAGCAGTACATTGAGTGGGTTGCTGATGCAAAACCATTGGTTGCGGCATTTATGCCTATGCTTACAGTACAGCGCCTTGACCCGAATGACACCAAAAGAATATTGACTGATACGGTTGATTTTTTCTCAGAGCCTCACGGTGAACTGCTGAAGACTTTTGACACTACACCGTATGGTGATTATGCAGACGGCAAATTCAGCGAAAATCACTGTCAGAATACACCTTCTACTGCAGTTAAAGTCTATGGAAAACACAGCGGATTTATGGTTGAAGGTGGTTATAGGGTTATTGATGAAAGTATACCGAAAGAACAAATATCAACTATGCTTTGTATAAGATACGGTAAATCGCTGGATAACAAGATTTATTTCAATATTGCTGCCGGTACAGCTCCCCAAAGCGGCACAGTTTGGAAAAGCGATATATATTACCGTTTGACATATTTACCGAAAAAAAGCTGAATATAAAATTTCAAGCCGACAAAAAATATTAATTCTGTCGGCTTGATTTAGTTGGTATAAGAAAACCACAATCTTAGTTAAATAGTAAAATAAAGGTAGACACATAGAAAACCACTATGTATCTACTTTTTTGTTATGGTATAATAAAAGAAAAAAGAGGAATAAACTATTCTATCGGTACTTCTATACCTTGATTCATACTCAAGGTCAGCTTTATACCAAATGCATTCATCTGTTTGTGGCAATCTTGAATCAACGTTATCATACAAGTGGCCGCCTATTATTTTCTACGGTAAAACATCGGCTAAATTTTCTTTTTTTCGTTTTTAGTCTGAAAAAAGAGGTGTGGAAAGATATCTGTCTCCGGAATCGGGGAACAGAACTACTATGTTCTTACCTTCGTTTTCGGAGCGTTTTGCAAGCTCAATTGCAGCAAGGGCAGCAGCACCTGAAGATATACCTACGAGTATACCTTCTGTTTTTCCTATAAGCTTTCCCATTGAAAAGGCTTCATCATTTTCAATGGCAATTACTTCATCATAAATATTTGTGTTCAGCACATCGGGAACAAAACCTGCGCCGATACCTTGTATTTTGTGCTCACCCGAAATTCCGGTGCTAAGTACGGCAGATGAAGCGGGTTCAACGGCAACAACCTTTACAGTTTCTTTTTTGGATTTAAGGTATTCGCCGACACCGGTTAATGTGCCGCCGGTTCCGACTCCGGCAACAAATATATCAACACATCCATCAGTGTCTTTCCAGATTTCCGGTCCTGTTGTTTCAATATGAGCTTTGGCGTTTGCAGGGTTTACAAATTGTCCGGGTATATAGCTGTCTGGCAGTTGTGATGCAAGTTCCTCCGCTTTTTCAATGGCTCCTTTCATTCCTTTTGAGCCGTCTGTAAGTACTAATTCTGCGCCGTATGCTTTCATGAGCCGATACCGTTCAATAGACATGGTTTCAGGCATTACGATTATGATTCTATAACCTTTTGCGGCGGCAACGGAAGCAAGACCTATACCTGTATTTCCCGAAGTAGGCTCAATAATGACCGAGTCTTTTTTTAGTATTCCTGCTGCTTCGGCTTCATCTATCATTACCTTCGCAATTCTGTCTTTGACAGAACCGGCGGGGTTAAAATATTCGAGTTTAGCTAATATTTTTGCATTTAAGTTGTATTTTTTCTCAATGTTTGTCAGCTCAACAAGCGGAGTGTTTCCGATAAGCTGATCGGCAGATGTATATATTTTTGCCATGCTCAATGCCTCCTATATTATATTAAAAATTATTTACAAGAGCACAAAATGCTTTTTGTTGCTTTCGATCAGTCCCTCGTTTCGAAGTTTACTTATTTCGGCAGACAGACCGCTTCTTTCAACTTCAAGATAGTCTGCAAGCTCTTGACGGTCAAACGGAATATCAAAGCTTTGGCACCCGGTGCTTTTGGCTTTGAGCGTAAGATATGTCAACAGCTTTTCACGGGTGGTACGTTTTGCCGTTATCTCAATCTTTTGGTGGAATATAATAGTTTTTGTGGCAAGGTCCTTCATTAGATTAAAAATAAGCTGTTGGTGAAAACCGCAGTTGTTTGAACAGGTATGCAGAATATGGCTGCAGTTAATCAACATTATTTCGCAAGGATCGCTTGCCGTAATTGTAACCGGTATCGCACCCAGTTCTGCGCAGGCAAAGGCTTCCGCAAAAATTTGCGAGGGCTCAATAGTACTGAGTATACTTCTGTTGCCGTAATAATCCACTTGTATTATTTGCGCCGAGCCTGACAAGACAATTCCTATGTATTCTGCAGGTGTTCCCTCATCAAAAATTGTTTGTTTTTTGTCAAAAGCTTCTACTTTTGCTCCCAGACAGGTCAACATTTTTAACAAGTTGTCTTCTTTAATTTGATAAAAAAGAGGACAACTTTTTAATATTTCTGAATATTTTTTCATTTTATCTCCGTTTTGTTGAAAATTCAACAGAATTACTGCACATATTATACTATAATGGTTTTAGAAAAGCAAGGAGGTTTATAAAAATGAAAATAGCATTTTTTGATACCAAACCATACGACAAGCTTTCTTTTAATAAATATTTTAATGAACGCGATATAGAATTTAAATATTATGAAACAAAGCTTAACGAAGATACTGTTGATTTAGCTCAAGGTTATGACGTGGTGTGCGTATTCGTAAATGATACAATAAACGCTTATGTTATTGACAGGTTGGCTGAAATGGGGATAAAAGTACTTGCGTTGAGGTGCGCGGGTTTCAACAATGTTGATATGAAATATGCTTATGGGAAGCTTCATGTGTTACGTGTTCCGGCATATTCTCCTTATGCTGTAGCCGAGCACGCAATGGCTCTTCTTCTTACTTCTATTAGGCGTATACACAAGGCGTATATTCGCTCCAGAGATTTTAACTTCAGTCTTTCGGGATTGACCGGTTTTGACCTTCACGGTAAAACCGTTGGGGTCATCGGAACGGGAAGAATAGGACGGGTGTTTATTGATATTTGCCGAGGCTTTGGAATGAATGTACTGGCGTATGATAAATTTCCCACAGAAGAACTTGACAACGGGGACACAGTAAGATATACTGATTTTGATAACCTTCTTTCAAATAGTGATATAATCAGTATTCATTGTCCGCTTACAGATGAGACGTATCATATGATAGACAATAATGCATTGGAAAAGTGTAAAAAAGGCGTGGTGCTTTTGAATACCTCAAGAGGTGCTTTGGTAGATGCCGAGGCATTGCTTAACGGTATAAAAAGCCGTAAAGTTGGCGCCGCCTGCCTTGATGTGTATGAGGAAGAATCAGAGCTGTTTTTTGAAGATAACTCAGGACATATTTTGGAAGACGATACTCTTGCAAGGCTTATTTCGATGCCAAATGTTATCGTAACATCGCATCAGGCTTTTCTTACCGAAGAAGCATTGGAAAATATTGCAGAAACAACCGTTAATAATATTATTGGATTTTTTGAAACAAACCAATGTTCGAATGAAGTTTGTTACCGTTGCGGAGAGACACGAGACTGCAAAAACGGGAAGTGTTTTTGAATTTGATATAAAAAAATATTAATTTGAGGTGAAATGATATGAAGATCACAAATGACATAAAATATATTGGTGTGAATGACCACAATATAGATTTGTTCGAAGGGCAGTATGATGTTCCAAACGGTATGTCATATAACTCCTATGCAATTATAGACGAAAAGATTGCTATTATGGATACTGTAGATGCAAACTTTACTCATGAATGGCTTGATAATATTCAAAACACTTTGGAAAACAGAAAACCTGATTATTTGATAATTCAGCATATGGAACCCGATCATTCGGCGAACATTATGAATTTTATTAAGACATATCCTGATACTAAGATAGTGTCTTCCGACAAGGCTTTTAAAATGATGAAAAACTTTTTTGGAACTGATTTTGCGGAAAGACAGATAGTTGTAGGTGAGGGAAGCACTCTTTTTCTTGGCAAGCATAACCTTACATTTGTTACTGCTCCCATGGTGCATTGGCCCGAGGTTATCGTAACTTATGACAGTACTGATAAGGTTTTGTTCTCAGCGGACGGTTTTGGAAAATTCGGAGCACTTGATGTTGAAGAGGAATGGGCTTGCGAAGCAAGACGGTATTATATCGGTATAGTAGGTAAGTACGGCGCTCAGGTTCAAGCGCTTCTGAAAAAGGCTTCGGGGCTTGATATACAGATGATCTGCCCGCTTCACGGTCCTGTTCTTACCGAGAATTTAGGTTATTATATTAATTTATACAACACATGGTCAAGTTATCAGCCCGAGGAAGAGGGAATAGTGATAGCGTATACTTCTGTTTACGGAAATACTAAAAAAGCTGTTCTTAAGCTTGCCGAAAGCCTTAAGGCAAACGGATGCCCAAAGGTAATTATAAACGACCTTGCAAGGTGCGATATGGCGGAGGCGGTGGAAGATGCGTTCCGCTACAGCAAAATAGTACTTGCAACAACCACTTATAATGCGGAAATATTCCCATTTATGCGTGAATTTATCAATCATCTTGTTGAACGTAATTTCAGTAACCGTACCGTAGCTTTAATCGAAAACGGCAGTTGGGCACCTGTGGCGGCAAAGGTTATGAAGGGGTTGCTTGAAAAGTGCAAAAACATAACCTTTACCGATACAACGGTAAAAATTTTGTCGGCTCTTAATGAAGAAAGCAAAGAACAGCTTGAAAAGCTTGTCGGCGAGCTTTGTAAGGACTATCTTGCACAGCAGGATTCCACTGCAAATAAAAACGATCTGACAGCACTGTTCAATATAGGCTACGGTCTGTATGTGATAACATCTAACGACGGCAAAAAGGACAACGGTCTTATAGTTAATACTGTTACGCAGGTAACTAACGTACCAAACAGGATTGCGGTAACCATAAACAAGGAAAATTATTCTCACCATGTTATCAAGCAGACAGGCAAAATGAACATTAACTGCCTTACTGTTGATGCCCCTTTTGCGGTTTTTGAAAAATTTGGATTTGCCAGCGGAAGAAATGTAGACAAATTTGCAGAATGTCAGCCTCTCCGTTCGGACAACGGACTTGTGTTCCTGCCCCGCTACATCAATTCTTTTATGTCTCTTAAGGTGGAGCAGTATGTAGATCTTGATACACATGGAATGTTTATCTGCTCGGTAACCGAGTCGAGAGTTATTTCTGACAGGGAAACAATGACATACACCTATTATCAGAACAATGTTAAGCCTAAGCCCAGAACTGAAGGTAAAAAAGGTTATGTATGTAAGATTTGCGGCTATGTTTATGAAGGCGAGGTTCTTCCTGCGGATATTGTGTGTCCTCTGTGCAAACATGGCGCTGCTGATTTTGAACCTATAGAATAAACAAACATCTTTTTATAAAAAATTTGGAGGATATTACTATGTGTGAAAACAGATTTTACATTTGCGAGCATTGCGGAAACATTGTAGGTCTTATCAAGGATGCAGGAGTACCGATTATGTGCTGCGGACAGAAGATGACAAAGCTTGAACCCGGAACGGTTGAAGCGAGCCGTGAGAAACATATTCCCGTATGCACCGTTGAAGGAAATACGGTTAAGGTTGTTGTCGGCTCTGTTGCTCATCCAATGACAGAAGAACACAGCATTACATGGGTATATTTACAGACTGACAGGGGCGGTCAGCGCAAGTGCCTTACGTCCGACTCAGAACCTGTGGTAACATTTGCGCTTGCAGACGAAAAGCCTATCAGCGTATATGCTTACTGTAATCTTCACGGTCTTTGGAAGACTGATCTTTAATTAACAATAAAATAAAACGGAGGAAAAGATAATGAAAAAGTATGTATGCAATATTTGCGGTTATGAATATGACGAGGCTGTAGGAGAAGAAAGCCAGAATGTTGCTCCCGGAACGAAATGGGAAGATGTTTCAGAAGATTTTGTATGTCCCATCTGCGGAGTTGACAAATCCAATTTCAGCGAAGCATAATGACTGATTTACCGCCGTGTAAACGGCGGTAAAAGTAATTTATAAGGCTTTTTCGTTATAATGGCTTTAAGTTAAGGAGAAAAATATGGAAATGGTATTATTGACAGCTATCGGTGTGGGCGGAGCTACTGTTGTAGGCTCACTGATAGGGTTTATATTCAAGAAAATATCCCATAGATATTCGGATATTGTGCTGTCATTTGCGGCGGGAGTTATGCTTGCAGCTGCTGTGCTGGGATTGATATTGCCTTCTCTTGATTACGGCGGCAGATACGGACTGCTTATAACTGTTACAGGAATATTTGCAGGAGCATTGTGTCTGAATTTGATAGACAAGCTTGTTCCTCACCTTCATAAGCTTGTGGGAGTTGATATTGAACCGCACAATAATGAAAATCTAAGCAAAGTATTGCTGTTTGTAATGGCAATTGCAATACATAATCTGCCCGAGGGTATTGCGGCAGGTGTTGGTTTTGGCGCCGGAGATGTTTCGCAGGCGCTTATTATTGCAGGCGGTATTGCATTGCAGAATATTCCTGAGGGTATGGTTATAATTGGTCCTATGTTGGCGGCGGACGTAACACCGAGAAAGACGTTTATCTGCGCTATGATAACTGGACTTGTAGAAGTGGCGGGAACATTGATAGGTTATTTTGCAGTAAGTATAGCTTCTGCAGTATTGCCTTTTGCGCTTGCCTTTGCGGGCGGTACTATGCTCTATGTTATAAGCGACGAAATGATACCTGAAACACACGCTCACGGTAATGAGAGAGCCGCAACTTATGCGCTTCTTATAGGTTTTTGTGTTATGCTTATAACAAATGTATTGCTGGGGTAAATTTTTAACATAAGATTAATTTGCTCATAAAAAATTTTTTAATAAATATTATAGTATTTATAATTTTGTTGACAAAACAACAACGAGGTGGTATAATATGGAATATATTTGCGGTTATATACAATAAAAATAATAGTAGGAACCGCATTTTTTAAAGGAGAAAAAAATGAGCGAATATATTATTATCACAGACTCTGCATGCGACATAAAGCCCGAAATATTGGGGAAATGGGGTGTTCCTTTTTGCAGTCTTACTTTTAGATTCGACGGAGACGAAAAAGAATATTCCAACTTTGATATGACATCTTCTGAATTTTATGCAAGAATGCGTGCGGGTGGGGTTGCAAAAACAGCGGCGGTAAACGTTGAAAGCTTTGCGCAGCTTTTTGAAGAATATTTGAAGCAGGGAAAAGATGTGCTTTATCTTGGATTTTCAACCGGACTCAGCACGACCTACAATTCGGCAAGACTTGCAGGCGAGCAACTGAAAGAAAAATACAGCGAAAGAAAAATAATAACGTTTGATACTCTTTCGGCATCGGCAGGCTTTGGTCTTTTGTTGTACCTTACATTAAAAAAGAAAAACGAGGGAGCATCTATTGAAGAGGCTGCAAAATATGCAGACGAATTAAAATTTAACCTTTGTCACTGGTTTACTGTTGACGACCTTATGTATCTTAAGAGAGGTGGAAGAATAAGTCCGACCGTTGCTTTTGTAGGTAATGTACTCGGTATTAAGCCTGTTCTTCATATGGACAACGAGGGACATCTTATCAATATGACAAAGGTCAGAGGAAGAAAGACCTCTGTTGAGGCTTTGGCTCAGAAGTATGATGAGTTGGCGGTCAACACAAAAGAGGGAACGCTTTTCATTTCTCATGGCGACTGCCTTGCAGATGCCGAATATCTTGCATCTATTATAAAGTCAAAGCACGGTGTTGATGTTGAAATAATTACCGATGTCGGACCTGTTATCGGCGCACACACCGGTCCCGGCGTACTTGCATTTTTCTTTGTAGGTAAAGAGAGATAATTTTTTCAGACAAACAAAATATATACGACATAATAAGATTTTAAATCAATAACATAACGATAAAGAAAAGGGCTTATAATATGTTGAAAAAGAAGAAAAAGAAGGCTTCGGCAAAAAAGTCGGGCAATTCGAAAGATATAAAATCAATAGGCGGCGCTTTACTTAAGAAGATGGCGCTTGGCGGCGCGGCAAGACTTCGTTTAAAATCGGATGAGGTAAACAAGCTGAATGTATTTCCCGTTCCTGACGGAGATACCGGCGACAATATGAGAATGACCATTGAAAGCGGTATTGCGGCTGTTGAAAATATGGATTCGGACGATATTGCCGAGGTTATGAAGGTAATATCACACGGTATGCTTCTTGGCGCAAGAGGAAATTCGGGTGTTATTTTGTCTCAGTTTTTTGCAGGTGTTTCAAAGGGACTTGAAAAGTCTCAAAAGGCTAACGTGGCAACAATGGGTGAGGCTCTTAAAAAGGGCGTTGAACAGGCATATGCATCGGTTATGAATCCTGCGGAAGGAACTATATTGACCGTTGCGCGCGAATCGGTGGAATATGCAGTAGCGCGTATAACACCACAGAGTACTATCAGAACGCTTTTTGGAGACCTTGTAAAAGAGATGTACGCATCACTTGAACGTACCCCTGAGGCTTTGTCTGTGCTTAAAGAGGCGGGTGTTGTTGACAGCGGCGGCGCGGGATTGTTCTACATAATGGACGGGTTTAACAGAGTTTTGAACGGTGAACAGATAACCGTTGATACAGCCAATGATATGCCAAAGCCTGCAACTGTTTCAACGGCATCCTTCGGTCCGGACAGCGTAATGAAATACGGTTATTGTACGGAATTGCTTATCCAGCTTATGAACGCAAAAACCAATGTTGAAGCATTTGATATTGAACCTTTAAAGGCATTTTTAGGTGAAATAGGTAATTCTGTCGTATGTTTTAAAACAGAAAGCATAGTTAAGCTTCACGTACACACGATGACCCCCGAAAAAGTACTTGAATATTGTCGTAATTTCGGTGAGTTTTTGACAATAAAAATAGAAAATATGTCGTTGCAGCATACAGAGCTTGAAGCTGAAAGTGCTGATATACAAGATGAAAAGGGCTTTGAAAAGCAGGTTCCTGACAAGAAATACGGTATTGTAGCGGTAACAAACGGTCCCGGTATTGAAGGATTGTTCAGAGAACTGGGGGCAGATGAAATTGTTCAGGGAGGACAGACACAAAATCCCTCTACTCACGATTTTCTTGATGCTTTTGAAAAGGTCTCGGCAGAGCATATATTCGTTTTCCCCAATAACGGCAATATTATTATGGCGGCTCAGCAGGCTGCTGAAATATATGAAAAGGCAAAAGTACACATAATACCGAGTAAGAATATCGGTACGGGGTATGTTGCTGTATCGTCAGCCGATTTTGAAAACGATAATGTTGAAAGTATAATTGAAGAAATGACTGCAGCGATGAAGAGGGTAACCGCAGGTTATATCTCTCCCTCTATCCGTAATGCTGATATGAACGGTGTTCACATAAACAAAGGTGATTCTATCGGTATTATAGAAAAAGAGATAGTTGTTTCGGAAACTGACAGGCTTGAGGCTTCAAAAATACTTGCAACAAAGCTCCTTGAGGCTGACGGAAAATTTATGATTACTGTATTTACTGGCAAGGACTCAAATTCCGATGAGTGTTTGGCGCTTGAAAATTATTTGAAGGAAAAGCATAGTTCTGCCGAAATATATTTTGTTGAAGGCGGCCAGGAAGTATATCCCTATATTTTTGTTGCAGAATGAGACAAAAAAGGTGGTTTAAATGGAAGAAAGGTTTAAAATGTTTACGGTCTTTATGACTAGAATCAGACGGAGTATTCAAAGGATAAAAACTGAAGAAATGGCTGAATACAACTTGAAAAGCCCCCATGTATCCTGCCTGTATTATCTATATAAAAACGGAAAGTTGACGGCAACAGAGCTTTGTGATATTTGCGACGAGGACAAGGCTTCAATCTCAAGGTCAATTGTTCAGCTTGAAAATGAGGGGTATGTGGTATGCCATTTAGGCTCAAAAAAAAGGTACAGGGCACATATTGAACTTTCTGAAAAGGGAAGAGAGATTGCACAAAGCGTTGCGCTTAAGATTGACAAAATACTTGATACTGCCGGAACCGGACTGACAGAGGAAGACAGAGTAATATTTTACAGAAGTCTTGCCTTAATAAGTGACAATCTTGAAGAAGTATGTAAGACATATGATAAGTAATTTTTAAGGAAATTGGGTTTTTATATGAAAATCAAAGCGGTGTTGTTTGATCTTGACGGTACACTTCTGCCTATGGATCTGAGAGTTTTTTTCGGAAACTATTTTAAGCTTCTTGCAGAAAAGCTTGCGCCTTACGGATATGATGATCCCAAGAAACTTGTAAAGGTTATATGGGGTGGCGTTGACGAGGTTGTAAAAAATGACGGAAGCCGAATAAATGAAGATGTATTTTGGGAGTTTTTCAACAAAGAATATCCACAGAATATTTGCGATCAAAAAGAACTTTTGAAGGATTTCTATTTGAATGAATTTCAGAAGTTAAAAGAGGTGTGCGGATATAATTCCGAGGCTGACAAGGCTGTAAAAGCAATAAAGCAAAAAGGCTTGCGCACTGTGGTTGCGACCAAACCTATTTTTCCTGACGAGGCAATTTTAAGCCGTATAAATTGGGCGGGGTTTTGTGTTTCTGATTTTGAATATTATACATCATATGAGAAATGTACGTTTTGTAAGCCTGATGTAAGATATTATAAGCAAATAGCAGATAAGTTAGAACTTTCTCCGGAAGAATGTCTTATGGTAGGCAACGATGTTTCCGAGGATATGCCGGCAGAACAGATCGGTATGAAGGTATTTTTGCTTACCGACTGCCTTATAAACAGCGAAAATAAGGATATTTCCCATTATAGGTGCGGAAGCTTTAAAGAGCTTCTTGATTATGTCGATGCTTTGATATAAGTATAATAAAAAAGCCCGTCGGGGCTTTTTTTGATGGGATAATATAGTCAATCTATAATCCAATACCTGTGTAGTCTCCGAAGCCTTCGCCGAAAACCTCCTTGGCTTCGCATACAATAACAAAAGCTTTTTCGGGGTCTATATTTGTAACTGCTTTTTTTAACGCTGCAACCTTATTTTTTTTAACGGCGCAGAGTAACACCTTTTTATTACTGCCTGTCCAGCCGCCGCTTCCGTTTATAACTGTAACGCCAAATCCCTGTTTAAGAAGAATATCTAATATACGGTCATTTTTATCGCTTATTATATACGCAATTTTTCCGTTTGATGAGCCATAGATTACCGTATCAAGAGCAATACTCGAAATATACATTGCGATAATACCAAAAAGCGCGCTTTCGAGCATTTTGAAGCTTAATGCATATATACAAATTACGGTTACATCTATTATAAGGCAGAGTTTGCCTATAGAAAGATTGTGTATTTTATACTTAAGAAGTCTTGCCAACAGTTCGGTACCTCCTGTTGTTGCGTTTTTTTGCATCATAATACCGAGGGAAATACCAAGAATAACGCTTCCAAAAACACAGGCAAGAAGGGTATCCATTTTGGGAAATTTGTACAGAATTGTAATACCGTCGATAAATGTTGATGTTAAAAAAATTGAATAAAAGGAGGCAAAAAGAAGCTTATATCCCTCTTTTTTTAAACCTATCAACATAAGAGGGACATTCATGATAAGAACCATAGTGCCAATGGGAATATCCGGAATAAAATGGTTGATTATCTGTGCCAGTCCGGTAAAACCGCCCATTGCTAAGTTGTTTGCTTGGAAAAAGATTGTAAATGAAAGAGCGTACAGTATACATCCGATTGTTATAACTAAATAGTCAAAAATTATTTCTCGTAATAATTTGCCTTTTGTCATATTATTTAACCTTTCTTATGTTACAATGTTTTTGTCTGATATATTTTGAGCATAATTTTATAAAACTTTGGTTTTATAAAATTATGCCTTATTTTTTTGTAATATATTAAACAAAAGAAGTAATATTTTACTTTTTTTTGAAACTACAGAAAACCTATGTTTTTGGTTATTCTAAATTTCTTGGTCAAGAATAATTCATTTTTGCCGTTGGCACAAGTAAATCTAATCTTGAAGGCTGTAAATATTTTTATACCGATGTGAATATAGACGGGAGACTGTTTGCAAAATAAATAAAAAGCTGTTTATCCAAACAAAAGGAAGAACAGCTTTTTTATTGTATTATTTTTGTAATATGTGTTACAATTAAATAAATGATATATTCTAAAATTTCGGAGCAAATGTATGAGAGAAGAAATAATAAAAAGGTTATATCCTATAACTGAAAAAAATAGAAAGGTTGTTACTTACAAAAAGGGTATAAACATAAGACAAGATATAAATTGGAAGGGCTGTGATGAAGACGGCGAAAAATTGTTTTTGGAGGGGAGGCTTATATCATTGTGTCCCCATCCTCAATTTGTACACTTTTCTGAGCATTCAAGTGATCATGTTCAAGTTATATATATGTGCCGAGGTATGACAACACATATTATTAACGGAGAAACAATAACACTGAGAGAGGGGGAACTGCTTCTACTTACTCCCAATTTAAAACGGGAAATATTGCCTGCTTCTGAAAAAGACATTGCTGTTAACTTTATTATAATGCCTTTATTCTTTGAGACAATAATACAAATGATAGAAAAAGAGCAGATAGCCTTACACAGCTATTTTATCAATATTTTAAGAGGAGATGATGAGACTTCGGCATATATGCTTTTTAAGGTCTCGGATGTTTTGCAAATACAAAATCTTGTTGAAAATCTGATATGGACACTTGTTAATGTCAGTGAAAATAAGCCTAACATAATTCAGTCTACAATGATGCTTTTGTTGTTTTATTTGTTTAACTGCACTGACCGCATCGTATGCAAAAAAGACGAAAAGGTTATTTTGTCAGTTCTTCAGTACATTGAGAGTTATTACAAAAAAGGAAGTCTTACAGACTTTGCTCAAAGTATGCACTATGATTTTACTTGGCTGTCTCGTAAAATAAAGTCAAGAACCGGAAAAACATTTACCGAACTTGTTCAGGACAAGCGGCTTTCACAAGCAAACTTTTTGCTTAGGAATACGCCAATGAAGGTAGACAATATTGCAAACAAGATCGGATATGACAATATAAGCTATTTTTACCGTCTTTTTAAAAATAAATTCGGTGTATCTCCCAAACAATATAGAGAGGGGACTTTTGACTGCAAAAAGGTGGAAGGCTTACAGCGTTTTTAAAAAAATAGTAAATGATTTTTTGGGGGCTGTTTTACTGTCTTTCGAAAGAAAGGTATCTTGTGCCTTGAAAGGTAAGTTTTCCTACATCGCCCTCAGCGAGAAGTCCAAATTCGTTTGATGGAATATTAAGCTCAAGCCTGTCTCCGCTTTCAAACTGAAAGGTTGCGTAGTAGGAATATGAGTGTGAGGTATGCATATGGCTGTTGTGGTGATGGTGGTGTGTTGAAACATTGTTTCTTTTTGTTACCACAATTGCCTGAACTGTCAGTCTCGGAGAATTGTTGTTTTTACTCCAAGTTTTTATGCTTGTTGCAAAACCGTAGATAAAAACACCTATCACAAGTGAAAATATTATAAAAAAAATTATTGGAAAAATATTAAACATAGTAGCTGCAGGCATCATTTGTCAACTCCCGATAAATAATTGTGGGTTTATTATAACACGGCTAATTATGTATGTCAACAAAAAACACCCTCGGAGTTTTTCCGAGGGTAAAAATGTATTCAAATTAATGAACGATGCATCTTTCTGTGTCTTTGTCAAAGAAGTGCATTCTGTCAATTTCGAGAGCGATCTTAACCTTATCGCCTGCTCTAACTTTTGAACGCGAAGATACACGCGCTGTGAGTTTCTGTTCAAACGTTGTAAGGTAGAGATAGATTTCTGCGCCCATAAGCTCTGTAACTTCAACATCTGTTTCGATAACGGATTCAGCAAACTTAGCAAGGTTTTCTTCATCATCATACAAACATTCAGGACGAATTCCTGCAATAATTTCTTTGCCGATATATTCATCAAGGTTAGAGTCTTCAAACTTAGACTTGGGAACCTTAATTCTGTTTTCACCGAATACAATATATACATCTTCTTCGTTTTTCTTCTTTTCAAGAGTAGCTTCAATGAAGTTCATGGGAGGTGTGCCTATGAAGCCTGCAACGAAGAGATTAACGGGAGAATCGTAGAGGTTTTGAGGAGAGTCAACCTGCTGGATAATACCGTCTTTCATAACAACGATTCTGGTAGCCATTGTCATAGCTTCTACCTGGTCGTGAGTTACGTAGATGAATGTTGTACCAAGCTTCTGGTGAATTTTTGTAATCTCAGTTCTCATGGTAGCACGGAGCTTAGCGTCAAGGTTTGAAAGAGGTTCGTCAAGAAGGAATACGCGGGGTTCACGAACGATCGCACGACCCAACGCAACACGCTGTTTCTGACCACCGGACAAAGCCTTAGGACGTCTGTCAAGAAGGTGAGAAATGTCAAGAATACGAGCAGCTTCTTCAACACGGCGCTTAATTTCTTCCTTGGGAGTCTTGCGGAGCTTAAGACCAAATGCCATATTGTCAAATACTGTCATATGAGGATAGAGAGCGTAGTTCTGGAAAACCATCGCGATATCTCTGTCCTTAGGAGCGATATCGTTTACCAGCTTATCACCGATAAAGAGCTCGCCTTCTGTGATTTCTTCAAGTCCTGCAACCATACGGAGTGTTGTTGACTTTCCGCAACCGGAAGGACCAACGAAGATGTTAAATTCCTTGTCTTTAACTTCAAGATAGAAATCCGATACGGCTGTAACACCGCCGGGATACTTTTTGTAAATGTGTCTGAATGATAAGCTTGCCATTTATAAAATCCTCCTGAATTAATTCAAAGCACGGCTTTTGTTTGCCATACATGAAAACATACTTTTCTATCTACATTATTTTAACAAATTTTGTGCAGTTTTTAAAGATGTTATTTCCCCAAAAATACACTATTTTATTTGTGCAATTTGTACAATTTAAAATAATAAAGTGTGAATATGAAATTTAATAAATTATTGCCTAATTCTAATATATTAGAATCATTGGATCGTATCTTTCATAGTTAGGGAAATACGCTTTTTTGCCACATCGACGCTTTTTACCTTAACGTTAACGATGTCTCCCACTGAAAGTGCTTCGGATGGGTGCTTGATAAATCTGTCGGAAATTTCCGATATATGTACAAGTCCATCTTGATGAACGCCGATATCTACGAATGCGCCAAAGTCAATAACATTTCTGACAGTTCCCGTAAGCTGCATTCCGGGGATAAGGTCGCTCATGTCCATAACATCAGTACGAAGAACAGGCAAGGGAAGGCTGTCTCTTACGTCTCTTCCCGGTTTTTCAAGCTCATTTACGATATCGATCAAGGTAGGCTCACCCACATTAAGATCATCACATATCTTTTTTTTGCCTTCCATATCTATTTTAATACGGAGGAGCTTTATTTTTTCATTTCCGATATCCGATTCGTCAAGATTAAATTTCTTTAGAAGCTTTTTGGCAATCCCGTAGGATTCGGGGTGAACGCCCGTGTTGTCCAAAATCTCATCAGAACCCGAAACACGCAAAAAGCCTGCACATTGCTGGAAGGCTTTTGCGCCTATTTTTGGCACCTTCAATATTTGCTGACGGCTGGTAAATTCACCGTTTTCTTCTCTGTATTTGACAATGTTTTTGGCTGATGTCATATTTATTCCCGAAATATAGGAAAGCAGAGAATAGCTTGCCGTATTTACGTCAACACCGACTGAGTTTACGCAGTCTTCCACAACTCCGGTTAATGCCGCATCAAGTCTTGCGGGTTTCATATCATGCTGATACTGACCGACACCAATGGATTTCGGATCAATCTTAACAAGCTCTGCCAATGGATCCTGAAGTCTTCTTGCTATTGAAACGGCACTCCTTTGAGTAACGTCAAAATCGGGAAATTCTTCTGTTCCGAGCTTTGATGCCGAGTAAACCGAAGCTCCCGCCTCGCTTACCATAGCATATTTAACGTCCTCGGGAATATCCTTCAGTACGTTTGCAATAAAAATTTCACTTTCCTTTGACGCGGTTCCGTTGCCGATAGCAATGGTGTCAACGCCGTATTTTCTTATAAGCTTTTTGATGGTAGCCGCTGATTCTTCTATTCTTTCCTGCGGCTTCGTAGGATAAATTACAGCTGTGTCAAGAACCTTGCCTGTTTTGTCAACGACTGCAAGCTTACAGCCCGTACGATATCCAGGGTCATAGCCCATAACGGTTTTACCTTTTAAAGGGGCAGACATAAGCAGATTTTTTAGGTTTTCCTCAAAGAGTTTTATTGCGCCCTCGCTTGCATTGTCAAATAGCGCGGAGCGTATCTCCCTTTCGATTGATGGAGAAATAAGTCTGTCATAGCTATCCACTATAGCTGAAGAAACATACTTTTTAGCAGGACTGTTCATATCCGTAACTACCTGATCAAAAAGATAGTTAAGAATAATGTCGCTGTCAATGTCAATTGTAGCCTTAATAAATTCTTCTTTTTCAGCTCGATTGATTGCTAATATTCTGTGTCCGGGAAGATCCTTTAGGCTTCCGCTGAAATCGTAATACTGTGAATATACCGAATCTTCCTCTTTGGTCTGTTTGGTTGTAATCTTTCCGTAACCAAAAGTAAGACTTCTGATGTTCTTTCGATATTCTGCGTTGTCGGAAACATCCTCGGCAATAATGTCGCAGGCTCCGGCAAGAGCTTCTTCAACTGTATTTACACCTTTTTCTTGGTTTATGTATTCACCAGCATATTCTTCAAATGTCTTTTCATAGCTTGCTTTTTGCTCAATAATAAGGGAAGACAAGGGTTCAAGTCCTTTTTCTCTTGCGACGGATGCCCTTGTTTTTCTGTGGGGTTTATATGGGCGGTATATATCTTCTACTTCGGTAAGTATTTTTGCCTCGGTCAATGCTTTTTCAATTTCGGGTGTCATCTTGTCTTGCTCGGAAATAAGGTTGAAAACCTCTTCCTTTCTCTTTTGCAGATTTCGCAGATAGTTCAGTCTGTCGAAAAGATCACGAAGTATCTCGTCGTCAAGAGAGCCAGTAAGCTCTTTTCTGTAACGGGCGATAAAGGGAATGGTATTGCCCTCGTCAATAAGCTTTACGGTGTTATCGACTTGGGTTTGCTTTATGCCGAATTCTTCGGCGAGAGTCTTGTTAATATCCATGTTTTTATGTGTACTCCTTTATTTTGTCAATTCTAAAAGAATGTGAATTTCTTCGTCTGTGAGGTAACGCCATTGTCCTCTTTCAAGACTTGTATCAAGCGCAAGCGGACCGAATTTGACCCTTTCAAGATAAATAACTTTGTTGTTTACAGCTTCAAGCATACGTTTTATCTGGTGATACATTCCCTCGACTATTGTAATATATAATTCTTTTTCGTTTACAGTAGACACCTTGGCGGGACGGGCAATGTCTCCGTGATCTAATTGTACACCTGACTCCAATATTTTAATGTCATTTTCTGTCAGGGTATACTGTGTTTTCAAATAATAAACTTTGCTGACATGTCTTTTGGGGGAAAGCAGGTAGTGGGCAGTGCTTCCGTCATTTGTGAGAAGTATAAGTCCCAATGTATCCTTGTCAAGTCTGCCACAGGGGAACAGACCACATTTTTGTAGGTCATCGGGCAACAGAGAAATAACAGTTTCCCCGTCCTTGCCGTCGGTTGAAGATACTATACCTGATGGCTTGTTCATCATAATATAAACATATTTTCTGTATGTTACTGGATTGCCCATATATTCAACTAAGTCTTTTTCGGGATCAATTTTGGAGTCTGATTTTGTTATCACAGTTCCATTTACCTTGATAAGTCCTTTGCGCGCTGCTTTTGCTGCTTCGGTCCGTGATGCGAGTCCCATTGAAGTCAGCAGCTTGTCAATTCTCATATTCAAAACTCTTCACCGTTTATTTTTATAAATTTAATGTAAGTTTGTTCATATTTTATATTATACTAAAAAAATATAACAATTTATTCTATCATATTTTCATAAGTTTTTCAACAGTTTTTGTCAAAAGCTTGATATTGGTGCAGAAAAATGGTAAAATAGAAAAAACATACACAGGAGCGTAATAGTATGAAAAAAACTTTAAAAATATTAATTATCGCTGTTTTGGCGGGAATAATGCTTGTTTCTTGTCAAGAAAAAAACAAAGAATCTTCTTTAGATGAAGGGATAGGTACTGAATCTTCTTTTAAAAGCGAGACTTTTGAACCTCAAAAACAGCCGGATGAATCCAAAACTGATGAAATGCCTGAAACACAAATACAGGAGACTGAAGAAACTGTTGCTGAAACTGAAGAAATCATAGGTTATATTGCCCCTGAAGGATGGTATGCTCCGAGGTATGAAACCGGAAGTATAGGCGGAGGAGATTACAACCTTACCCTTGGTGTTATGGGGCTTAAGGTTTACAATATAGAAAAATATTTTGGTATGAGACCTTCAACCTGGGGATATTATACACAATATCTCTCAAATCAAGTTGCGTATTACCAAAGCCAAAACGGACTTGATTATACGGGAATTGTCAATATTGATACTTGGCTGAAAATGGGATTTTCGGAGACAGACTGGTACAACCTCGGTACATATATATCTCCCGTGCAGATTAAAAAATCTTCCGAGAGAGAAGAAATAGTTGATGTGTTTATAAACCGCTCAAAAGACTATCTCGGTACTCCCTATGTGGTTGGAGCGTCAGGCAAGCCGGGAGATGGGGTTGACTGTTCGGGACTGGTGCTTCAGTGTATGTATGCGATTGGTGTATATCCTGACGGTATTGACCCGGTACAACATTCGACTATAGAAGAATATAATTCCCGTCTTATGTGGGCTGACTCAAAGCTTAAGGAAGTCCAAACAGATGAGTTAATACCGGGAGACCTTGTTTTTTATCGCCGTCCTTGGTCAAATACCGTTTGCCACGTTGCTGTATACATAGGTGAAAATGAGTGTATAGAAGCTTTGTATTCCGAGGTGGAAGTATTGCCTCTTTACAAAGATGGTCAAGGCTTTGCGATAATGGGTTGCAAGAGGGTTATTGCCGATTAAAGTAAAATACGGTTATTGTATTTTTTACAACTGATATAAAAGATTATATGAATATAATTGGCTGTTGCAAGTAATTTTATCTTGTTGCAACAGCCTTAATTATTTTTTAAGTAGATTCGCGTTCAAAGAAGTATTTGCTTCGGTAACGGTAAATGCTTAATATGATCCCCAGCGACAGAAACAGGCTGAGTATCGAAGAACCACCGTAACTTATAAAGGGAAGTGTTATACCGATTATGGGCAATATTCCCAATGACATACCAATATTTTCGACTGACTGCGCTATTATCATTGCGGCAACTCCTGAACAAATTGCAGAGCCAATATCTTTTCTTGCAATAAATGATGTTCTTGTAACACGAGTAACCAAAAAAATAAGCAATGCAAACAGTACAAATATTCCGATAAGACCCAGTTCTTCTGCAATTACCGAGAATATCATATCTGTATGATTATATGGTATCGTCGGCGCAACGGTGGAGTTCATATATCCTGTTCCAAACATAGAACCGGTCATTACAGCCTCTTTGGATAGTATTTGCTGGTATCCAAAGCCTAAAGGGTCTGATTCGGGGTTAAAGCCTACGAGGATTCTTTGTTGCTGATACGGTTTCAAATATTGCCACAAATACGGCGCGGCAAATACAACAGATATCGAACCGGCGAGAAGATACCATATGCTTAACCCCTGTGTGTAGCACATTACTACTGTAATAAACATAAAAACAAGAGCTGAACCGAGGTCTCCCTGCATTATAACCAGCCCGATTATAATTCCTGCGTGAAGCATAAGCAGCGCTACGTTATATATTTTGTTTATTTTTCCTTTTATTGAATCAAGATGCTTTGCAAAGGTTATGATAAACAGTACTTTTACAAGTTCGGAGGGTTGAACGTTCAGCGCAATTCCCTCAAACTGTATCCAGCTTTGGTTACCCTGCCCTATTCCTATAATAAGGGTCAAAACGAGCATGTCTATTGATATAAAAAACAGTCCTATACATATTTTTGCGTTTAGAAAGATTTCATAATTTACGTAAGAAAGTATAAACATAAAACAAATACCGAGAAAAACGGCAAATGCCTGCTTGGTAACATAGGAGTTGTCTCCGCCCCTTGTTGCGCTTGCAACCATAAAAACTCCAAACACCGACAATACTATTGCAACGATTGCCGTAGTATAGTCAAGTGATGTTTTGTTTTTGCCAAATTTTTTTCGGTATTTGAACATAATAATTTCCTTTTATAAAATATTAATATGCTTTACCCCAGTAAACCATATGTGTTGCTTTCTTTTCGCAGCAAACGCAGGTATCGCTGAAGTGTTCCTGTTCCATAGGGATGCATCTTGAACCCACGCCGGTCATTTCCTTTACCTTGTCTTCACATTCTTCATCACCGCACCACATTGCTTTGACAAAACCGTCTCCGTTTTCTGCAAGCTTTGCGTTAATTTCATCAATAGATCTACATTCGTAGGTGTGCTTTTCGCGGTTTTCGAGAGCTTTTTGGAATATACCGTCTCTTACAATTTGGAGTTTTTCTGCAATTTCTGCTTCAAGATTGTCCAAAGAAACAATATATTTTTGTCTGTCATGTCTTGTTACAAGTACACACTGGTTGTTTTCAATATCGCGCGGACCGATTTCGAGACGAAGCGGAACACCCTTCATCTCATATTGAGAGAATTTCCAGCCTGCAGAGTTGTCTGTGTCGTCAAGCTTAACTCTGAACTGTTTTGCAATTCTGTCTCTCAGTTCTTCCGACTTTTCGAGAACTCCTTCTTTATGCTGCGCGATAGGAATAATAACAGTTTGTATAGGCGCAACTGCCGGAGGGAGAACAAGTCCCGAGTCATCGCCGTGTGTCATGATAATAGCGCCGATAAGTCTTGTGGTAACACCCCACGAAGTTTGATGGGGATATACTTTTTTGTTCTCTTTGTCGGTGTACATAATATCAAATGCTTTTGCAAAGCCGTTGCCGAAGTAGTGGGAAGTACCTGCTTGGAGCGCCTTACCGTCATGCATCAATGCTTCGATAGCGTAAGTGGAAACAGCACCTGCAAACTTGTCGCTTTCTGTCTTCTTACCCTTAACAACGGGCATAGCAAGGTATTCTTCACAGAACTTTGCATAGACATTGAGCATCTGTTCTGTTTCGATAACAGCCTCTTCAGCCGTTGCATGAATGGTGTGTCCCTCTTGCCACAAAAACTCTCTTGAACGGAGGAAGGGTCTTGTTGTTTTTTCCCATCTTACAACACTTACCCATTGGTTGTATAGCTTAGGCAGGTCTCTGTAGGAGTGGATAATATTTGCGTAATGCTCACAGAAAAGTGTTTCGGACGTAGGGCGGACGCAAAGTCTTTCTTCGAGCTGTTCTTTGCCGCCGTGAGTTACCCATGCAACCTCGGGCGCAAAACCTTCAACGTGATCTTTTTCTTTGTTGAGCAGACTTTCGGGGATGAACATAGGCATACAGACATTCTCATGTCCCAAATCTTTAAACATACCGTCGAGTATTCTTTGCATATGCTCCCATATAGCATAGCCGTAAGGTCTGATTACCATACAGCCCTTAACGCTTGTGTATTCTATAAGCTCCGCCTTTTTACATATGTCTGTGTACCACTGGGCGAAGTCAACTTCCATAGAGGTAATATCCTCTACCATTTTCTTGTCTTTAGTCATTTTTATGAAACCCCTTAATGAAAAATAATTCTCTCCTTATTATTATGCATTAAAGAGTGATGATTGTCAAGTATTTCTTGCTGACTTTTCAAATCTGTGTTGATTGCGTTCAATACGATAACGCAGTTCTTTTGTGTAGGGCAGACATTGTCGGAAGATAATCGCAGATGATGCTGAAGTGTGGCTGGCTATATTTTATAAGACAAAACCACACATTTACTCGAGTTGGATTGTTTATGAAAACACGGTTTTGAGCATTTTAAAGCGGATAAGGTAAAAAAACAGAGCCTATACATTATTTGGGAGCGGTTTATTCGTTTTGGTGTACAAAAGTAATGATTTAAATTTGGTGAAAAATACGAAATTTATAAAAAACGATTGAAAAATTTTTAAAAAGTGTTATAATGTATGTGTTAATAAAATCGGTAACTTGCGTACAATGATATGAAGTGTCAACCGAGCAAAAAATATTTTATAAGGAGACTTTTTACAATGAAAAAATTTGCAAAACTTTTTGTCGTGGCATTGGCGATTGCATTGGTAGCATCTTTGTTTGCACTTAGCGCATCAGCTGTTCCTGCTACAGATGAGATTCCTAACCCTGCTAATCTTAAACCCGGCAGTGACAAGGTTATCTTTATCAAGGATGCTCCCAGAGATGAAGATAATAAGATTATAGGCGACCTTGAAGGCGACGGTACGGGTACTGATGCGGCTAACCCCTTGCAGCCTTCTGACACCCACGATAAATTTGACTCCACAGCTGAAAGAAAAAGATGGCATCTTCTTACAGCTTTTTATCAGGCAGTTGAAATGCTTATGAATGATGGTGGCGGTACTATTGTTATCTGCGGACCTGTTCATATTGGTATTGACGAAGTAAGCGACAACGGTTCTTCTAATGTAAGAGATATGGTAACCGAAATATTTGGTAACAAAGTTATTAAGTTTACCTCCGTTTACAACGGTGTTGACTACCGTGAAACTGCAGGCGCAAAACTTACTATTAAAACTCCCGCAATGCTTGATATCAAGGGTTCTACAATTTGGGAAAACATTGATATTGAAACAGATGGTAAAGAACGTGCAATTTGCTTCGGCGAATATCGTACACTTATAGGTGAAGGCGTAAAATGCTATCCTTCCGACGAAGCATATGAAGGTGTTGCTACAGAATATATAAGTCTTGCTGCAGGAAGTAGACACAATGGATGTCAGAATAGAAACCCTAGTCTTCTTGTGCAGTCCGGTACTTATAACAAGATAACCGCAGGCGCTTGGGGAACAATTGCAACCCAACTTATGAACAATTCAAACACATATCTCACAATTGAAGGAACAACAACGGTTCTCGGCTCTATTTCGGGTACAGTAAACTCTACTGCACAATTTAAGGGTAACGTAAACATTACCATTAACAGTGGTACTTTTTTTGAGTGCGACATTAACGGTGTAGGTTCCACAGGTATGGTTAATACAGATGGAATTGTTAATATTAAGATTAACGGCGGTGACTTCAAGAATGCATGGTCTATCAGCCAGGCACCTATGGGTTCTTCAAATAATCTGCCTGCAGTTTGCACACTTGACTTCTCTGGTTGGACGGGCGACAAACTTTCTCTTGCTTATGCAGATGCACTTGTAACAGATATTACAGATATCAAATATCCTGAAGGTGTAACAAAGGCAGATCTTACAGCAGCTCTTGCTGATGCTCCAAAAGATACAGAACCCCCTGCAACAGAGCCTGCAAAACCCGAGGATACATCTAAACCCGAAGAAAGTGAAACCAAGAAGCAGGATGATGTCACAAAGGTTCCTGAAACAAAGGAGCCCACAACTTCTACAGAACCTGGTGATGATGAAGGTTCAGACCTTGGTCTTATTATCGGTATAGTTGCAGCAGTTGTAGTAATTGCAGCAGTTGTAGTTGTAATCGTAATGAAGAAGAAAAAAGCAGCTAAATAATGATTAATTGTTAAAATAAGTGCAACACTTTTTAACGCAATCATTAAATAAATCCACAGTTTTTGGGTAATACAGAACCTTTTTAGACCCGGCGTTAATTAACGCCGGGTTTTTTGTATCACGAAAACCACGCAATAGTCGCGTGCTTTGATATAGGTTAACCAGTGAAAAAAGTCCTCCAAATATGATATAATGAGTTGACCTGCCAGTCAAACGAAAAACATATTTGGAGGATTTATCTATGAAAAAGGTTAGCATATAGGGGAAACCGGTAACAATGTTGAGCTTGGGTTGACAATCTGACTAGCCTTAAGCTACACTGCTTTTGAATTATTTCTTTGAGTAGATGCATCCGCAGTAGTTTTGACGATAGAGGTTATATTTTTCTGAAAGCTCTATTGAGCGCTTGTAACCGTTTTTCTTTTTGAAGTCGGAAAACAGCCATTTTGTTTTGCTGTTTTCGGATAGAGAAAGACCTATTTGGTTCAGTCGTTCTGCATCCTTATAAGGACTTATCGAAAGGGTAGTGGAAAAATAGTTATAGCGGCCCTTTTCAGCTTCTTCAAATGTTTGCTTAAGTCTTATAAAATAGCAGTCTGTACAACGTGAGCTCCTTTCGGGCAGACTTTCTTTGCCGATTGCTATGTTTGTAAAATCTCTTGGACAATAATCGGGAACAATTATATTTACTTTATTTTTTAAAGGCATTTCGCTTACAAGTCTTTTTAGCTCATTGGCGCGAAATACGTATTCTTCAGACGGCGAAATGTTAGGGTTGCAGAAAAATAATGTTATATCAAAATATTTGTTCAAGTATTCAAGTACATAACTTGAACATGGCGCGCAGCAGGCATGAAGAAGCAGACGGGGAAGGACAGGTGATGCTTCAATCTGTTTTAATTGCTTTTCCAACAGGAGCTGATAATTTTTTTTTACATTCATTAATTTTGTTTCCTTTGTCCGAAAAAAGTAAATATATCTATATTATAGTATAATACTTCAAAAAATCAACCGAAATATTGTCAAAAATTAACGGATTGTTCGTTGACAACGGAAGATTAATATGATATTATATATGATGATTTTGGTTTTATGCGAGGTTGTGCTATGGATAGCTTGCTTGAAGCGTTTAAATTTGACAGTATACATAGCGTAGCAACGCAAATAGTGGGATTTATTGCTCTTGTGTTTGCTATGGTATCATACCAAATGAAGACACAGAAGAAGATAGTGCTTATTCAGATAATAAGCTGTACTCTTTTTGCGGTGCATTTTCTTATGCTTAATGCATATACAGGGGCATTAATGAACCTTATAGCAGCCGTGCGTTCGGTTGTATTTGTAAACAAGGATAAAAAATGGGGAAGAAGCAGCTGGTGGATAGTGTTCTTCTCGATTGTATGCGTAGTTGCTGTCGGATTTACATGGGAGGGAGCTTTGAGCCTTATGCCTATGGCAGGTATGGTGCTGACGTCGGTTGCGTGGGGAATAGAAAATGCGAGTCTTGTCAGACTTATATCTCTGCCCAGCTCACCGTTGTGGATAGTATATAACATAATATGCGGTTCGACAGCGGGGGTTCTTACAGAGATGTTTGTTATGATCTCTATAATAACAGCAATTATAAGACTTGATCTGCCGCTTGTGAAAAATAGGAATAAATAAAAAAATGGAGCCGATGGTGGGGATTGAACCCACGACCTGCTGATTACGAATCAGCTGCACTACCACTGTGCTACATCGGCAAACCGAGAGTAATTATAGCATACAGTGATTACTTTGTCAAGAGGAAAAAGTGCCAATGAAGCTAACAAATATCGGAACAGTTAAAATGCTGATGGATAATCACGGCATTAAATTCCAAAAGAAATTTGGTCAAAATTTTCTTATAAATGAAGATATTCCTATACGTATAGCAGATGAGTGCGGAGCGAGGAAGAACGACTGTATTCTTGAAATCGGTCCGGGTATCGGAACGCTGACAAGGGAGCTGTGTTCGGTAGCTGAAAAGGTGGTTGCTGTCGAGATAGACAGTGGACTTATACCTGTTTTAAAGGAAACTTTAGCCGATTTTGATAATGTTGAAGTTATAAATTCCGACATAATGAAGACCGATATAAACAGTCTTTTTGAGGAAAAATTCAAAGGAAAGAATGTTTATGTTTGCGCAAATTTACCATACTATATAACGACACCTATACTTATGCTTTTGCTTGAAAGCAGACTGCCTTTTAAAAAAATGACTTTTATGGTACAGAAAGAGGTTGCTGACAGGCTTTGTTCAAATTCGAATGAGGGAGATTACGGCGCTGTTACGGCATCGGTGAACTACTACGGTAAGGTGGAAAAGTTGTTTAACGTCAGCGCAGGAAATTTTATGCCGGCTCCGAAGGTAGACTCGGCAGTTATACAGATAACCATTTATGAAGAGCCGCTTGTAAAGGTGAAAGACGAGAAGTTGTTTTTTAAGGTAATAAAAGCGGCATTTGAGCAGAGAAGAAAGACTCTTGTAAATGCTCTTTCGGGTAAAATGGATATAACGAAAGAGCAAATACAGTTTGCTGTTTCAGCAGTCGGTCTTGACCGGAATATTCGTGGAGAAAGGCTTGATGTATCTGATTTTGCTCGACTTTCCGATGAGATAAAAAGAATACAAACGGAGAAATAAACTTCGTTTTATTATAAAAAAGCAAAAAAAATAATTATATTTAACTGGAGGCAAAACCAAATGACAACCAACAAGTATGTAAATGAATGGATCAAAGAGATGGCTGAGCTTACTTGCCCCGACAAGATCGTCTGGATTGACGGATCTGACGAGCAGAGAGAGGCACTTCGCGAAGAAGCATGCGCTACTTCCGAAATGATTAAGCTTAATCAGGATAAGCTCCCCGGCTGCTATCTCCACCGCACAGCTGTAAACGACGTTGCTCGTGTTGAAAACAGAACATTTATCTGCACAGAGACAAAAGAAGAAGCAGGACCTCTCAACAACTGGATGGCTCCCGCTGAAATGTATGAAAAGCTCAGAAAGCTTTACAAGGGCTCCTACAAGGGTAGAACAATGTATGTTATTCCTTATTCAATGGGTATTGTAGGCTCTGACTTTGCTAAGATCGGTATTGAGCTTACAGACTCTATCTACGTTGTACTCAATATGCTTATCATGACAAGAGTAGGAAAGACGGTACTTGAAGCGCTTCCCGATGACGATGCAGGATTTATCAAGGGCCTTCACGCAAGAGCTGATCTCGATGAAGAAAACAGATACATCGTTCACTTCCCTCAGGACAACACTATCTGGTCTATTAACTCCGGTTACGGCGGCAACGTTCTTCTCGGTAAGAAGTGCTTTGCTCTTCGTATTGCATCCTACCTCGGCAGAAAAGAAGGCTGGATGGCTGAACATATGCTTATCCTCGGTATTGAATATCCCAACGGCGAGATTAAATATATCTCTGCTGCATTCCCCTCTGCTTGCGGTAAGACAAACCTTGCTATGCTTATTCCCCCCGAAATATACGGAAAACAAGGCTACAAAGTATGGTGCGTAGGCGACGATATTGCATGGCTCCGTGTCGGTGCTGACGGCAGACTTTGGGCAGTTAACCCTGAAAACGGTTTCTTTGGTGTTGCTCCCGGTACAAACGACAAGTCTAACCCCAACGCTCTTAAGACAACAATGCGTGATACTATCTTTACAAATGTTGTTCACAACCTCGATGACAATACAGTTTGGTGGGAAGGGCTCGACAAGAATCCTCCTGCAAATGCTATGGACTGGAAAGGCAACAAGTGGGATTATACAAAATTTGACAAGAAGGATAAGTCCACCTGCGGCGCTCATCCCAACTCAAGATTTACTTCTATGGCAATCAACTGCCCTTGCATTTCTTCTGAGTTTAACAATCCTACCGGCGTTCCGATCTCTGCTATCGTATTCGGTGGCAGACGCGCAAAGACTGCTCCCTTGGTATACCAGTCTCGCAACTGGAACAACGGCGTATTCGTTGGCTCCATCATGGCTTCCGAAACAACAGCAGCTGCAGCAGGCGCCGTCGGCGTAGTTCGCCGCGACCCTATGGCAATGCTTCCTTTTGCAGGCTACAATATGGGTGACTACTTCAAGCATTGGATCGAAATGGGCACAAAAATTACAAACAAGCCCCTTATTTTCAATGTTAACTGGTTCCGTACAGATGATGAAGGCAACTTCATTTGGCCCGGATTTGGCGACAATATGCGTGTTCTTCTTTGGATTCTCGCGCGTTGCGAAGGCAAGGTAGAGGCTGTTGAAACAGCTATCGGTTATGTTCCGAAGGCTGAGGATATCAACATTGAAGGTCTTGATATTGATATTAATGTTGTTAAAGAGCTTCTTACAGTTGATAAAGCTGTTTGGAGAGAAGAAATCGGCGGAATTAAAGAATTCTATGCGAAGATCGGTGACACAGTTCCTGCTGAACTTAAAGCAGAGCTTGCAACTCTCGAAGCTAATCTTGCATAAGGTTGTGTAAATAACTGATTGATGCTATATAAAAAAGCTTGCGTATGCAAGCTTTTTTTGATATAATAATATTGAGGTGAAATGTATTGACAGTGTTTATATGCATAGATGATAACAATGGAATGATGTTTAACAACCGACGGCAGAGCAGGGATTCGGCTGTTGTTGCAAGGATAGTTGAAATGTCAATCGGCGGAAGACTGCTTATGAACGCATATTCAAGCAAGCTTTTTGCAGACTTTGATGTTTTGGTTTGTGAAAGCTTTATGGAAAAAGCAGAGGCAGGCGATTTTTGCTTTGCAGAAGATATATCTTTATCGGAATATGATGAAAAGATAGAAAACCTTGTGTTGTTCAAGTGGAACAAGATATATCCATCGGACAAGAAATTGGATATTTCACTTGATGGCAGAACGCTTGAGCAGACCTTTGATTTCGAGGGAAGCTCCCACGATAAAATAACCTGCGAGGTGTGGTCAAAATGAAAAAAATAACCGTTGTTTTGTGTCTTGCCTTAGTTTTAAATATGCTGTTCGGGTGTACTTACATAACACCGCCGTACACCGAGCCCGAAGAAACAGAACCGCCGTTGTCGGTGGGCAACAACGGGTATTTTCTTTACTCGGAGATTCCGGAATTTGACGGTCATACGCCGTATGTGGTTGTAAATAACAATGTTCCGTATTTTACAGAAAGCCAATATACCACTAATTCATACGAAAGCTACGGAAAGCTTGATAACCTCGGAAGATGTACTGTTGTCTGCGCAAATATCGGCAGAGACCTTATGCCCACCGAGGAAAGAGGCTCTATAGGCTCTGTCAAGCCTTCGGGATGGCAGACCGTAAAATATGACAGCGTTGACGGTAAATACCTCTATAACAGATGCCACCTTATAGGCTATCAGCTTACGGGCGAAAATGCAAACGAAAATAATCTTATAACCGGCACAAGATATATGAATGTGCAGGGAATGCTACCCTTTGAGGATATGGTTGCCGACTATGTAAAAGAGACGGGAAATCACGTCTTATACAAGGTAACACCGATATTCCTGGACTATGAGCTTGTTGCGCGCGGTGTACTTATGGAAGGATATTCTGTCGAAGATAACGGCGAGGGTATATGCTACAATGTTTTCTGCTACAACAGCCAACCCGAAATAGAAATAGACTATATGACAGGAGAGAGCAGATATGTCGGCAAAGCAACATCTGCCCCCGAAAGTACGGCACTGTATGTGCTTAATACAAGCTCCAAAAAGTTCCATATCCCCACCTGTTCGTCAGTCGCCGGTATAAAGGAAAACAACAAGAAAGAATTTAACGGCAGCCGTGATGAGCTTATACTTGACGGCTACACTCCCTGCGGCAGTTGCAAGCCGTAACGATTATACAAATTTATAGCTGTAAAAAAAGCTCCGCGCAATTGTGCGGAGCTGAATTTATGTTACTTCATCCAAGAATGTTGAGATGATGTATTCGGCGCTTGTTTGAAGCTCCACTCTGTCATGGGAGATTTGCGCAACTTCGAGGGTTTCAAAATTTTCGAGGGTAATATTCTCGACTAAAATACAATTTTCGTCAATAAAAAATGTTTCTTTTGCTCTGCCGTTAAGCTTGACCTTCGTATATTCGTTGAATCTGTTTCCGTAGACGTAGAGTGTGTTTTCAATATACTCAATTTCGGTAACGTATATGTCATATACGCCGATATTGATGTTGGTGCTGATATATGGACTGACACCGTTATATGTTATCATGTCGCCGTAGAGCATATCGTATTCGAGCATTTCAAGCTTTTCCTGATAGTTCTCTATGCTGTCCATTTGCTGATGCAGCTTTGTGGTTGTACCGAGGTTACTGCCAAGTGCCTCGAAAAAGTGGGAGAGAAGCTGATAGCTGTTTATGTTTTTGTTTTCACATTCAATATCGTAATTTGCCCAAATAGCCCAGTCTGTCTGATATTTCGAGCCTTCCGTCAGCTTGTCTTCTTCAAGATAGATGGTAGGGAAGTGGTCGCCGTAGAACAAAACGGCAACAGGCTCGTCAAGCTCGGACAGCTGTTTTATAAGCTCGCCCACAAATTCGTCGGTCTCGTTTAGCTGTGATACGTAATACTTGTACTGCGCCTCTTTTTCGGCATCGGAAACATTTTGCAGATCGACCTTTATCTTGTCATTGTTTTCCAATTCTTCGTCGGGATACTTACCGTGAGGCTGAACGCTGACGGTGAAAACAAAATCTCTTCCATCCGTTGAATTGATACAGTCCATGATCTGCTCGGTGAGTATGGCATCCTTCGCCCAGCCGAGAGAGTTTCTTTCGACATTGTGCATAAGCTCGACGGGGATAAATGTGTCAAAACCAAGGGAGGCATAAACAGTGTTTCTGCTATAAAAAGTAGCGGTATGGTTGTGTATCGCGTGAGACGAATAACCGTAATTTTTTAAGGTAAAGGCAGGGGTTTCGCAGGTTTTTGACTGCAGAATGGTTTTGTAGGGGTATTCGCCCGGACCGAAGTGGTCGAGGTTCATTCCCGTAATTATTTCAAATTCGGTGTTTGCCGTACCGCCGCCGATAGAGGGGACTGTAATAAGTCCGTGAGGGCAGTTTTGTTTTAAATATGTAAAATTCGGTACAGGGTCGGTGTCCGTAACAAGGTTTGAAACCCTGTTTATATCAAAAAACGACTCAAGCTGTACAATGATAATGTTTGGGCTGTTTTCGGGAGCCTTGTCCACGTCGTTGTTTATTTCTTCGAGGATGCTGTCTACCGTGTCGTCGGTATATTCGGGCGGTTCGCTTATGCCGACATCGAAAATGCTCAGCGAAAAGCAGTACGCAAAGCCGTAATCCTTGTATGCTTGAGCGAGACTGGGAAATTTTCTTTCAAGAAGTCCTGTGTTTCTGCCTATAATACCGCTTGAAGTCAATACTGCGGCAACAATAAGCAAGTATATTCCGCTGTGTATAATGTTATCCTTTACAGTCGGGCATTTCTTCCATATTATAACTAAAAGGGTTATAAAAGCTGCACTGCCTACAACTATCAGAGCAAGCTGAAAGATGTTCAGATAAATATCAATAATGCCCAGCATGTTTATGGCGATCGAAAAGTCGATTGCCGAAAACGGGGTAACTCTGAAAAGTAAAATGATGCAGTTTACAAGCGAAAGAATAAGCCATATCGCCGTAACTACGGTCAAAGCGAATGATTTCTTCGGGAAAAAGTGCGCTGTGGCAAATGTGGTAAGTATTATTAAATAGTTAAAAAAGAACGCATAAGGAGCATCTGCAACAAAGTTAAAAGCCTCTGCTATTGAGTGTCGGCAAAGGGTTTCCGATATTATTAAGGTAATAAAAGCAGCGATTGAAAAGCTGATTATGGAGTGCCTCTGAAAGAAAATATCTGCCTTTGAGTATATGTATTTAAAAAAGTTGGTGTTTTTGGAATTCATTTTAGCTCCTTCCTTAGGTAACCCGATTAATATTTGTGCCCGGAAAATAAGGTGGATTACTGCTTTTTTTAACATATAAAAAAGATGTTTGTGTATTATGACAAATTGGTAAAAAATCATTGACAAATTATTAAAAAAGGTATATAATTGTGATGTATCTCCGAGGGGAGTTTTATACCCATTTCTATTGTTTTGATAACTTACAAGAAAAACTATAACACTCTTCTTTTACGAAATTGTTAACAAAAGGCGCTTTTTTTAGATTTTTTGAAGAAATATTTCTTAAGAATGATACCGCAGGGTAGAGTGCAGAGCATTTAACCCCCAATAAGCACGGTGTTTTTTCGGAAAAAATTCTGCACTTCTTCCGGCGGCACTCGGAGATCAACTTAAATTTAGGAGTTTTTTATGGCGATTTACCGCATTGCCGGTTTGTTCGTGGATATGAGCCCGAGGTACGAGCACTTGAGAAGCTATGCCGAAAAGTATCTGTACGAGGGAGACGACGTTCCGGAAAATGTAATTAAAATAGATATTCCCGACGATTTTATAGCTGAGAAGCAAAAAGAAAATCCGCATCTTGCATTGTCTGACTGTGAATACATATGGTTTGGCGCAAGCTTTGCGTACAAGCTTTTGAAAGAAAACGGTTTTGTCTTACACTCGTCGGCAGTGGCGTATGATGGAAATGCATATCTGTTTTCTGCGGACAGCGGAACGGGTAAATCGACCCATACAAGATTTTGGCGTAAACACTTCGGCAAAGATAATGCGGTTATCATCAATGACGATAAACCTGCGGTAAGAGAGATAGACGGCGTGTTCTATGCGTCAGGCACCCCATTCTCCGGAAAAAGCTCTCTTAATAATGATATAACAGTTCCGATAAAAGCGGTTTGCTTTATTCACCGCTCGGAGGTCGGCGAGATCAGAAGGATCGAGCCTTCCGAAGCCTTGAATTACATTTTTGACCAGATAATAAGACCAAAGAGAGAAGAATCGGCAATTCTTGTGCTTGATATTCTTGATAAATTCCTTAGAAAAGTACCCGTATTCTCGCTGGGGGTAACATATTCACCCGATTCTGCGGAATACGCCTACCGGGAAATAAACAGACTGCTTGATAGCACAAAATAGTGATTTGATATAATTTGTGGCAAAAAACAAGCTTAAATAGCTGGTTTTTGGATAAAACGTGAATGTTGACAAGGTCTTAATTTACCAAAAAAGTGTCCTTATTTGCAAACAAGAACATAGTGCAAACTTCGTCTTATTTCCATCTAACGAGGGAGATGGCATTTTGCTTTAGCGAAATGACGGAAGGAGAGAAAAGCAAACGCCGTGCGCTAACAAAAAAATCTTTAAGCAAATCTATATAAAACTCTGCCCCGTATTTTTATCGGTAACAACCGATGAAAAATTTATATATAAAAATACGGCAAAAAATAATTTATTGGAGGTAAATTTTTTATGAGAAAGTCATCCAAATTTCTTTGGATAGCGCTTGTTGTTGTAGCAATGCTTGTGGTTACAACTTTGGGCGCAATGGCGACTGATGCTACTACCGAAATATACGGTGTGGCTGATACAGTCGGCGGAATCGGCGAAACTTTTGATGTTGTTTTCAATTATAAAAACAACAATAAGAATGTCGAATGTGGTAAAATCACATTGACATGGGAAAATAGTATGTCCGTTGAGACGATAACTGCGGACAATCTCGGCGTATATGAATACGAGGCTTCTGTCGGAAAGGCAGTAATTGCTTGGGCAGGCTCAGAAATTCAAAGCAATGTTGCTGATGGAGAGTTGTTTACAGTAACATTCCAAAATAACGGAATGGCAGCAGGTGAACTTGTTGAAATTGCTGTAGAAGCTGAAGATTTTGGAACTGTAAGCTCATTCGGTTCAACAAAGATTGAAGTTACTGCAAACAATGTTTATGCTGGAAATAATGATTTTACTTGGGATGATGAAACTAACGCAGTAGAGTTTTTGCAGAATGCATTGGCTGCTGCAACGAACCAGGCTGTAACTGTTACTCTTGCAAAGGACATGACATTTTCGGCTGCTACGGAAATAAAAATTGATGAAATTCCTACAAACACAATTACAGTAACAAGCGCAAACGGCTCCGGAATTGTTATCGGTAGTGGAGCGATAGTAAAAATGTACGGTCAATTTGTGTTTGATGGCATAAAATATACCGGTGCTGGCACAGCGTATTCTAGTGGTTTGTTATTCCCCGAAGGTTGTCATGGTACATTTGGTCATGAAAATACAGATGGAGCGAGCGCTACATATGGCGGAATTACAACCGATACCAATGCTCTTGGAAACATTGGCGGACACTGCACAGTTTATGCAGGAACATATAATGCAATTGCCGGTAACTTGAGTGGTAGTGGTGTTATAATTGAAACTCCCGAAATAACTGTTCGTGGCGATGCATCTGCGACATATGTGGTTGGCGGAGGTTTTCCTGGTAATGAGGTTAAAGGAGCGTCTACAGTTTCAGTACTTGATAACGCAAGTGTAACTAATACTGTTTACGGTGGCGGATATGAAAACTCAGGTGTTAAAGGCTCTGATGGCGCAACCACAACAATAGATACAAACGGCACAGTAAGCAGAGCTGTAGCAGGAAGTGCAGGCTATTTTACAGAGGAAAGTACTTTTAATTTAATAATTAATAAGGGTGCCGGGGATGTTGGCGGTGTATTTGCTTCTGCTAACGATGGCGATTATAATAACTTCACTGTAAATATTACAGTGAATGGCGGTAATATTACAAAATTTTACGGGGGATTGAGAAACCGCCAAGGCAGAACCGGTTTGGCCATAGGCAAAGATGCAGAATTTAATATAACAATCAATGGCGGAACCTTTGATTGTATCGTATATGGCGGTTCTCAATTGGGAGATAATTCAACACATGAAGCAACTACCAATTTGACCATTACGAATGGAACATTTAAGCAAGGTGTTTACGGCGGTTCCGACGCAAGTAGAACAGGAGCTGTACATAGCGGAAACACAACCGTCACATTAGCGGGTCAAGCCAA
>JAZRIJ010000071.1:0-29526 GCA_045645205.1 Eubacteriales bacterium | reverse complement strand
TTTCATTTTCTATATTTGCATAATCAGGGCGTATGTCCATTAAAGAAGCAATATTTTTTCGTGATCTGCCTACCGCATACCCCTGAAAAAGCTCTCCAATCTGATAAAAGAGCAAAACAAATACTCCCTCAGTGTACTCACCGAGAACAAATGCACCTACAGTTGCAACAGCCATCAAGAAATTTTCATCAAAAGGCTGTTTATTTTTGACACCTCTGACCGCACTGTGCAGTATATCATATCCAACTAATAAGTAAGGAACTAAAAACAATACAAATTTTAAATTATCAGAGACAGATAAAAAACCAATAAGCAATGTCAAAACAAATGATGCAATTATTCTCGCCAATACCCTTTTCTGCTTATTTGTCATATATACCCCCATTATGTATTTAAAAATATATCTCGCAATCCTTTTCTATCTTTTTGCATTCCTTTAAGACGTTTTCCATAACAGCTTTCACATTGCAATCATCTTCAAATTCCACATTCATTTTCAGCGCCATAAAGTTTATAGCTACACTTTTTACACCCTCTACCTTATTTGCTATAATCTCCATCTTGTTTGCGCAGTTTGCACAGTCAACTTCAATTTTGTATGTCTTTCTCATACTATTCCCCTTACTACAACAAATTATCAATTGAACAATCTTTCAATTGTTTTCTATTTTTATTGGCCTTCTGCATTTTTTGCAAAAAGCCAATAATCTTTTCATGACAAAATTATACGACAATTCTCAAAATATGTCAATAGAAATATTATGTATCTACGATAATATTTCTTTTTGGTTTATAAAATTTATAGTACAAGACGAGTGAAACCATACATACAAACCACCCAGCAGGATAACTAAAAGCTACCGGAAGAATTTCATTAGATATATAATTTGATACAACATACAAGTATAGTTGTCTGAAACCTACAAAAGATGAAAGCATAATTATCATAGGAGCTGTACTGTTGCCCATTCCTCTCAGCGAAGCTGCAAGAATTTGATTTACGCACGGTAATACATAGAATGGCGAAAGCCACATTAAAAGCAAACTGCCGTACCGCACTATCTCTTCATCTCTGTTAAAAATTTTCACAAGAAAAGGACAAAAAATCATAGTAAGTATAATAATACACGATATTATACAAAGAGCGGCCCCAATCGCAGCAAAGGTTCCCTTTTTTGCTCTTTTATAGTTTCCTACACCGACATTCTGTCCGACAAATGTAGTTACTGCAAGTGCTATAGACTGGACCGGAAGAAACATAAACATATCTACTTTTGAATAAGATGTCCATCCGCCAAGAATATGTGTTGCATTTCCGTTGACATTGGCAATATACGACTGAACAAAAACGTTTGAAAAAGCTGTAATTGCCATTTGTAAGCCTGCAGGAAAACCTATATATATAATTTTTCCAAGCATTTTTCTGCTTATTCTTATATCTTTTATAAACAGCCTTACGCACGACTCATTTTTAAGCAACAAAGCAATCGCAAGAATTGCAGATACCCACTGTGCTATAACCGTCGCCAAAGCAACACCGTCTGCATCCATATTAAAACCGTATACAAACACAAAATCAAGTACTATGTTCACAACAGAGGACAATAATAAAAAGTAAAACGGACGTTTTGAGTCTCCAACAGCGCGAAGAATACCTGACGCCATGTTATAAAGCATTAATCCCATTATTCCGGAAAAGTATATAATAAGATAAATTTTTGCATAAGGATATACATCTCCATTCTTGCCGTGAAGCATAAGATCAAGAAATACAGGTGTCATAACTACACCTATTATCGTACAAATTATCCCCATTATGACTGTAGCGGCAATTGCTGTATGTACGGTTTTATGTACTTTTTTATAGTCTTTTGCTCCGTAAAACTGAGATACAACTACACTTGTTCCGCTTGATAAACCAACAAAAAAGCCAATTAATATGTTAATAATAGGACCAACACTTCCTACAGCCGCGTAAGCGCCATCATGACCTGTTTGCCCTATAACCCAAGTATCGACCATATTATAAAGCTGTTGAAATAGATTGCCTATTAAAAGAGGAAAAGCAAATAAAATAATATTTCTTACAATATTCCCCTCTGTCATATCAACATCATTACGTTTGCTGAAAATATTCTTTTTTATAAGAGTCATTTTTCTACCTTCTTTTCAAATAAAAAACCAAACTAATTTTTTACCTTCTTTTTAGGCAAAAGTAATAATATCGCCGAAACAAAGCTTGCGCCTACAGCTATACCAAATGCAACCTGCAAGGTCGAAACACCGTAATATGTGAATTTGTCCCAATCATTTAGAGCAGCATAGTACATCGCATAATACAAAGATCCTCCGGGAACAAGAGGAACGATCGCAGGAATAAAGAAAACGGTCGTAGGAGATTTTAATATTCTTGCTAATATTTCGGAATAGATTTGGCAAAACGCTGACGCCGCAATTGCTGCTAAAAATACCCCTGAATTTAAAAATATAAAAAACAAGTAAACAGCCCACACCAGTATACCGCCTAATGTAGATGGCAAAAGTTTTTTCTTCCCTGAGTTAAAAATCAAAGCAAATCCCAAGCCGCCCACAAAAGCTGAAATAAGTTGAATTACAATGTCCCTCATAGCTTAACCTCCAAGCAGGATACTTATAGGTATCATAAATCCACCTGCCAAAGCACAGGTCCATATAAGACATTCGGTTAGCTTTAACAAGGCTGAAAGCGTATCGCCTATAAGCATATTTTTGACTGCGACGGTCATTGCAATTCCGGGAACAAGAACCATTATATCTCCTATAATTATCTTATCCGCGTGAAGCGTTGGAATATACTTGGCTACCAAACATATTCCAAAGCCTGCCAAAAGCGACGTAATAAAGTAATAAAAAACTTTATTGGGAATTCTGGGCGACAAAAAGTAGGATATATAACATATTATTACGGCAAAACACCCTGAAACAAGTGCGTCAAAAATCGTTCCACCAAAAAAAACAGAAAATCCTGCAGCTGCAAGTATATATCCCAAATACGAGTAAATTTTATGAATATAATTGCTATTAATTCTGTCAATTTCTGCCTTAAGTTCTTCTCTCGTAAGCGCTTGTTTACAGCACATTCTGCTTAGGGCATTAAGCTTTTCTATTTTTACAAAGTTTGTTTGACCACCTGATATAACCCTTCTTGCCTGTGTCTTTACAATTCCATCAGGAAAAGTTACAGTCAAAAACAGTATGGAAGTCAGCGCAAATATATCTGTCTTTACTGCACCGTATGCCTTACCCATTCTTGTAATGGTATCTTCCACTCTGCTTATCTCAGCGCCTGCAAAAACCATTGCTTCACCGATATCTAAAATAAGCTCCAAAAGCTTTTCGTAAGAATTAGAATTTTCTTCCAAATATATCACCCTCACCTTTATTCAGCAATATTTTGCACCGTCAAATATGATGAAACTGCGTACACAATATTTCCGTTATATTCTAATTTTGACCAACCGGTTGTTGTATTTATACCTATTCTTTTTACAAATTCACCGTTTTTTAATACATACACAATTTTCGATCCGTTTGTTGTAGGCTCGGTTCTTAAATTTGTTTCGATTTTTGCAGTTACATTTTCTTCCACAGGTTCAAAAACATAACGCGCATCAATAGGTGGTTCTGTCGTCTGAATAATTACCTCAGTAGACAAATAGCTGGATACTGCGTACACTTCCTGCCCGTTGTAAATCAGCTTTGACCAACCTTGATTGCTTACGGCGGTCCTTTCAAGAAACTCGCCGCTTTTCAGCGTACCAACGACCTCTCCCGAAACCGTCGATGGAAGTGAACGCAGATTTACAAGTATTTTTGCCGTTACACTATCGCTGTGCGGTCGGAACTGCACACCGTGAGTTACATTATCTACAGGTTGTGTTTCAATAGGTACATCGATAATCTGCTGTGGAGTCTTGTCGGGGTTTTTAGGTTGAGCTTTCTCTTTTTTAAAGTAACACACAACCATATCAACCTCAGTATCAACTCCGCTTATGTTTCCCTTGTTTGTATATTGCCACGCATCACATCTGCCAATATAGTCAGGAAAATCTTTTTCAGGATATATTATATCCGAATACTGCGCAACCCATATTTTATGCTCTGTCTCTATCCTTTGTGTCTCCCACCATACAGGATCCATAAGCTCATTTCTTGCACCGTAAAGCATTGTATCATACCCTGCATCCGATATTTTTTCAAGAAAAACAAGAGCATTGTTTGTTCTTTCTGTGGCAGAAACGTTAAACATTCTGCTGTCAGGGTCTTTATATCCTTCGCAATCATATACAACGGGATATGATATACTATGACCCTCAATAAAGTTTAATACCCAATCAGCTTCCTCTTTTACTTCTTGTGTATTTATTGCCGTAGAAAAGAAATATACTCCCACCAAAATTCCGTTTTTATCTGCCTGCTGCAAATTATACTCGGCATACTCATCCTTATAAATAACACCGTTTTCGCCTCGGTATCCTATTCTTACAATTGCAAATTCAATTCCGCTTTGCTTAACAGACTCCCAATCGATACCTACCTGCCACTTTGATACATCAATACCGTTGCTTCTCATCTCAATTGGTACATATTTATTTATGTAGACTTTGGTTTCTTCCGGGGGTTTTGTTTCATCACTATCCATTGCAGTACCTGTAGGAGACATTTCCGGACTTACCGTTGTTTCATTGACAAAGCCGCCAACATGGACAGCCCTGTTATTCAAAAAAACACATAAAAGCGCAACAATAACGGCACCCCCCAAAAATGCCGCCGTGATAATTGTTATGTATTTTTTGTTATTCTTTATATATTCCATAATTTTCATAACTTTTACCCGTATATGTTTAAATAGGAATTCTACAAAACTCCCCTGTTTTCTTCTTATTTTTACAACATATAATAATTATATAACACAGCATTGTTTTATGCAAGTACAAAATTTAAAAACATTATAGAAATCCTGCCTTTTTTATTTTAAAAAAGTAAAAATAATTCAATATACATAAACACAACAATATATCTTATAGCTAAAATAAGCAAATGAATTGTCAACGCAAAAAAGCCTCGCTGTTACCAACGAAGCCTTTTTAAATATTTACTTCAACATGCTGCTATTATTAAGAACAAGAGTACTGTAAATAAATAATACATCCTTGTTTTCAAAATCAATAAAGTTTCCGAGCACTACAGAAGCAATATAACGTATATCAACAAGTGTTATACTCTTATATCCTGATGCAAGAAGAGGAACGAGACTGCTCCCAAATGAATCGCGGAAAACAATAAGCTCTTTATCTGTTACAGCATTGGGGTTTTCTATGGTTATAAGAGACAAGGAGCCAGAAAGAAAAATCTCATAAGCATCGTTGCCGTATGCTTTCTCCATATCGTACATAGACATCTGCTGTCTGTTCTCGTGATTTGTTATAATACAGTTATCAATTATTTCACTTGTCAAATATTTAAGAGTATCCTTTTTCACTGGAAGTGCCAACTGACCATAATACACTCCATCAAATTCTCTGTCAAGGGTATTGACAGTATAATCTGTATTAAGAGTTATTCCCATCTTGTCAGCCAATCTATCAGCAACATCGGTTATCATCTCTTGTTTCCAATGAGTATCAGTTTTGTAATAGTCCTCCGCAGTAAGCAGATCGGTTATATCAATATATTCCGCAAAGGGTGTGTTTTTTTTCATTATCTCATAAAACATTTCATAATTCATAGACAAGTGTCCACTCTTCTCTGCAATATGGGCATTTTTATCCGGAATAACAGAGAGATATACATTTCCTCCGTTATCCTTAAAATAAGTTTCATAAAGATATTTGAATTTATTGGCAGCCAATTCAAGCTGGTCCTTTTTTAATGGATATTCGTGCTTACCGACCATTCCGTCCTGTGTAACAAAAACATCATTATTGTCGAGATGCCCGAAAATATATTTAGCAGTAACCATCTTAATAGTTCTGAAGCTATCTCTTATCGGAAACTGATCAAGAGTATAATCCTCAAAGCCTGTCATAAATTTTCCCGAAAATATTGTTGAAAGAGATATTTCCGGTAGCTTGTCAAGTTCACGTCTTTCATTCAAGCTATAATCTGTTACAGGCTTAAACCAGCACCAGAATGCGAGTCCAAACAAAACAACAAAAAACAAAACAAGCTGAACAATATTTTTTGTCTTATTATTCACTAAATACCCCTCCTCTCAAAATCTGAAATATAAGAAAGGATTGAAAGATCCATCTACAAGGAATGCCGTCATAACTATCAAAAGCACTACCATAATTATAGGTTCGGCAATATTAATAACCTTTTCTCCGAACTTTGTGCTGTAAACCGCAGCAACAGACTTCTTTACAAATGGTGTAGCGCCGATAATTGCAAGAATAAATATTAAAGCATAGCTGCGCAAATAATATAACGTCTCAGTTGTTACAAGAGGAAGGTTGCCTACTCCAAACAATGATATAATGTCTGTTAATGCCTGAGACATATCAGTTGCATTGAATATGATAAAGCTTATCATAACTACGAATAAAACATAAATACGGGAAATAATTTTATGCTTTTTTAGCCGGTCAAGAAGCCAAACTTTCTCAATAACCAAAAGCATACCAAACATAAGTCCCCATACTATGAAGTTCCATGCTGCGCCGTGCCAGAAGCCCGTAGCCAGCCATACAACAAAAATGTTAAAAAACCACCTTATTTTTCTTACGCGGTTTCCCCCTAAGGGAATATACAAATAATCTCTAAACCATGAACCGAGAGACATGTGCCAACGGCGCCAAAATTCAGTTACACTTGCTGATATATATGGATAATTGAAGTTTTCGAGAAAATCAAATCCAAATATATGACCAAGACCGATAGCCATATCACTGTAACCGGAAAAATCAAAATAAATATGGAGCGAGAATGCAATACCATACATCCAAGCAAATAAGACTGATTGCTCCGTTGATGCTCTGAATATATCGCAAAGCTCACCCAAAGCGTTTGCAATAAGAATCTTTTTTCCCAGACCGAGAATAAAACGTCTTATTCCCAGCGATATTTTATCAATAGTATGACGTCTCTCGCGAAGTTGTACCTCTATATCAACATATCTCACGATAGGACCCGCTATAAGTTGTGGAAACATCGTAATATATGCCGCAAGATTTATAATATTTCGCTGCGCCTTGGTTTCATCGCGGTAAACATCTATTACATAACTTACTATTTGAAATGTATAGAAGCTTATACCTATCGGAAGTGCTATTTTTAGCACAGGAATAGAAAGTCCTGTTACTGCATTAAAATTTTCAATGAAAAAATCTGCATATTTATAATAACCGAGAAACCCTAAAGCTATTGCCACTCCCGCTATCATCGCAGCCCTGCCTATAGCATTGTTGCGAAACCTTTCTATAAGAAGTCCACTGACGTAGCCGACTAATATAGAAACAACCATCAACAGTACATATTTAGGTTCACCCCAGCCATAAAAAACAAGGCTTGTCAGCATAAGAACCGTGTTTTTTAAGCACCGGGGCGCAATAAAGTACAGTATCAGCACACAGGGGAGAAAGTAATAGAGAAACGGTATGCTTGAGAATAACATAATGTTCTCCTGTGTGAATTTATTTTTTTACGGCTATCTATTAACCTATAGCTTCAACTTCAATTTCAGCAAAATTATACTGTGAAGTAAGCTTTGTCTTGAATGTTTCGATAATTTCTCCGTTACCGAAAGCTACTACGACATATTCGTCTGTTACTTCAGCAACAAGGAGCTTTTCGGGAAAACCGCAGATCCACTGATTGCCCTGAATTGCTGTCTTCATTTCAGAAATGAATGCAGAAGCCTCGGAACCGTCTTTAATGTGGTAAGCTGCACCTGTAAATGTATTTGCGTTCATAGCGTGAAGAAGAGATGCTGCGCCATCGATCATTGCAACTGCATTTTCGGGACATACAAGCTGTGATGCCATAGAGTCCTTGTTTGTAATGTCAAATGCGCCGGGAGCATTGTCAACAATATTTTCAAAATCGCCGCCCATAGCGAAGAACTTTTCTTCATCGCCATATGAACCCCATACTGCTGTAAGAATATCAACAGGAGCTTTTACACCCTCAAGCTTAGGTGTATCTTCACCCTTGGTCTCTTCAAGTGTTTCGTTGTTTTTTCCGTCATTTCCGTCTGTTTTGTCTCCGCAAGCTGCAAATGCAAAAAGCATAAGACCTGCAAAAATAAGCGCAATTAATTTTTTCATGTTTTTTTCTCCTTAAAAATTATATAATATTTTTTATTTTTTTATTTCTTTAATTTGGACAGACGATGTATCGCCATCATAGAAAACCTCAAATACCTGTCCGTTTATCTCCAAAATTGCATTGTCCTTGGAAACCTGCCATATTATTTCTAACTTATTTTTAACATTTTTTAAGCTGTTTAATATTTCAAAACTATTGCTTTCGCTGTCATAAACATAAAAACTATTTTCTTTTGTTTTTACGTCAATCTTTCCCTCGCTTTCAACAACAAGGGTAACTGATTTCTGAAAACGACTTACGGTATTTACGACAGCAAGCTCCTCAACAGTAACCGTAATTGGGGCTGTAGGTGTTCGCAGTAAAACAACACTTACAATAAGAACCAACAGGCAAGCCGCTACTGCAGAAATTGTTTTGATGTTAAACATAAACCTTGGAGCAGGATTTTTCTGCGTTGCACACAGTACCGCTCGTTTAAGCTCAGACGGCGCTTTAGTATGCCGATATTTTTCAATATCACATTTACTAAACATAAAAATCCTCCTTTTTGTGTTTTTCTTTTACATAATCACGCGCTCTTGACAACCTCATTTTAACAGCAGATAAAGAAAGCTTAAGTATCTCCGATGTTTCTTCGACTGAAAAACCTTCAAGATAATGCAAAATAAGTACAGCTTTAAACTTTTCAGGCATATCTTCAAGCATTTCTTTAACTCTTAGAGGTAAATCATTTTCCTTATCAGGAACATCATATACCTCTTCAAGCGGTGTATAATGCCTTACTTTTCCCTTTCGGTTTAAATCTCGGCATCGGTTGACCGTAACTCTGATAAACCATGCTTTTCTGTGCTCTTCATCCAAAAAAATTTTATTTATAGATGCATACTTGACAAAAACATCTTGAACTGCATCCATTGCATCCTCTTTATTACCCGAATGAGATAGCGCAATTCGGTACAGTTGATCGGCATATTCATCATATACTTTTTCAATTTCTGTATCTAATGCAAATGCCATTACTGTATCTCCCTTCATAAGTAATACGTTTTAAAAAAACAAAAAGTCACATAATTTCAAAAGAATTATTTTATTCGCTTAAAATTACCGTAGGTTTCATCAACAGACTCACAAAATGAAAATGTATTATTATATTTTAATAGCATATTTTTAAAATCAACGATCTGATGCTTGTTAATAACACAAACCAAAACGCTTTTTTCATCATGACTATATGAGCCTAAAGCGCGAATTTGCGTTGAACTGTGCCTAAAACTATTTTGAATTTCGTTCATAATCTCATTTGGATAATTTGTAATAATAGTAAATTTTATTGCCGATTTAGTGCCCTTGATAATATAATTTCCAATATAACTTGAAACAAAGCAATATGTAATACACAGACAAACAGGCCTGTAATCAAGAGAAAATCCATTTGTACTGTTCGGAGATGTGTATACAAAAAGAGATATTACTGCAACAACGGCATTTAACACAAAATTGATCCAGAAAAAATTAAGCTCCGGCTTCTTCTTGCTTATAAATTTTGCAATAAGATTCGTTCCTCCCGCCGAAAAATTTTTCCTGAAGCATACACCGTAAACATATCCGCTTATTAATCCGCTTAAAAGTGCAGGAAAAATCGTATCTTGTCCTTGAGCGTTATATTGCAAAAAATCAAGTCCCAGTTTTTGCAAATAAAGAAAAACAAAAGAATAGGTAGTGCAAAAAACAAGAGAAAGCTTTGCAAAGGTTTTACCAACCCAAAAATACGCCAAAAGACAAAGCGGCACATTAATAATAAGAGACATATAACCAATACTGAACCCTGTTTTATATTGAATCATTGTAGCAATACCATTCAGTCCGGCAGGAGCAAAATTATTTTCCACAATAAACAGTTGGTAATTAAAAGCCAACAAAACAGCTACAAGAATCGTACACACATATGCCCATAAAACCTTTATATTAAACTTTGATTTGATAAAATTCATTTTAGTAATCCTACTTTCCAAATATTTTGTTTCGATATTATTTAATTATTTATCCTATAACAGCAACATTTATTTTATCAGATTTTTTAATAAAATGCAACATCATTTCTTAAATAAAAAAGTTGCAAAAATTTCTGCTGTGTGATACAATACAAAACGGAGGCGAAAAATATGTTTATTATCCGTATCATACTTATTGCAATTACCTTAATTACATTTTTAGTTTTTCTTACAGCATTTATTTGTTTTTATTTTGCGTTTTACAATACCGAAAAAAACAAGGCTGATAAAGAAACATACTCTATACCCGAAGGAAAAGTGTACAAACCCTATCGCGCTCAAATGATTGAATGGCAAAAACAAATAGACAATATGCCACATGACAACGTTTCTGTTACCTCATTTGATGGGTTGAAGCTACATGGAAAATACTATGAATTAAAAAAAGGAGCTCCTATTGAGCTTATGATGCACGGTTATAGGGGGAACTCAAGGAGAGATCTCTGCGGCGGTGTTACTCGTGCGTTTGCTTTGGAGCATAATGTGCTTTTGATAGACCAGCGGGCAAGCGGTGAAAGCGAAGGAAATATAATTTCATTCGGTATAAACGAAAGCCGTGATGCATTAACATGGCTTGAGTATCTTCAAAACCGATTCGGAAATGATGTATGCATAATTCTTACCGGTGTATCCATGGGTGCTTCCACAGTTTTGATGTGCATAGAAAGAGGACTGCCAAAGTGTGTTAAAAGCATACTTGCAGACTGCGGATACTCTTCTACAAAAAATATTATAAAAAAAGTAATTAAAGAGATGAAGCTGCCCGCAGATATTCTCTATCCATTTGTAAAGATGGGAGCTAAGATATACGGCAGATTTGACCTTGAAGAAATAGTTCCCTTGGAAGCCGTCAAAAAAAGCTCTGTTCCTATACTTTTTGCCCACGGAGATAATGACGATTTTGTTCCGTATTACATGAGTGTTCAAAATTACGAGGCTTGTTCATCAAAAAAATTACTTGTTACTATAAGGGGAGCGGGGCATGGTCTATGTTACCCTACTTGCCCGGATGAATACGTTAAAGCTTTATCTGATTTTTTTACATATCTAAAACAGTGATTATTTTAATATACTGTATAAAATTCGTTCAAGAATTTAACTATTGTGTAATATTTATAAATTTTTTTAACTAAAAAAAGATATACAAACCATAACTCAAAAAAGGGATTGCATTTTTATGTGCAATCCCTTTATAGTCTATAAGCAATTTGTTAACGATTATTTTGGACAGCTAATTATTCTTCAAGTGTCCTCTTAACAAACTGAAATACTATATTATCATCTGTTGAAACACTTACTTCATTAGCATCGCCGCTAGGTTCCTTACCGTTTACGAGGAACATCCAGAAGAAAATATCTCCATCAGCGTTAGGAGTAAGGTTTTCCTTATAACTGTCAACATTTTTTACAGAAGTTCCATCATCAGAAAGTGTGATTTGACCATAACCTTCAGCAGTTGCATAAACATCCTTTACTGCCTTAACTGCATCCAAAACCGTAGGTTTTTCTGTTTTAAGCTCAGCGGTATAAGTATCAATAACAACATCTCCGCTTTCATCAATAAATGTAATTTTTACGGTAGTTTTTGTGGTGCTTGCACAAGAAGAAAAAGTGCACGCGAGCATTAAAGCAGCCAAAAGCAATAAAGCAATTCTTTTAAGTTTCATTTTTTGTAATTCTCCTTTTTGTTTTATTAGTTTTCTATAAGCGCATTATTTTAATACGCTTTATTAATCTCACATATATTATATATTGATTTTCTTTTAAAGTCAATAATATTATTTACAATTATTTGTTAATTAAGTATTATTATTCCTAAATTAAGGTATAGTGCAAAAGCAAGCCAGACAATATATAGTATAAGCAAATAGCCGTAAATGGGTTTTATTCGATAAAATCGTATTGCAACTATAATATTCAGAATTAGAATAACTGCAATATCTATTAAAGATGCTAAAAATTGCCCTTTTCCAAAAAACAAAGGATACCACAAAAGATTAAATATAAAACCTATACTTGCAAACCATAGTCCATCACGCCTATCGGTACTATTTATTTCTCCTTCATAGGAATATGCAGCTCCAAATATTCCTCCTATCAAAATGTATAGAATTGACCACACTATGCCAAAAACGATAGGCGGCGGAGAGAGTGGCGGCTGATTCACCACTCCTAACAAAGATGAATCACCTGTCAACAACGCAGAAAAGAAACCAAGAAGCAAAGCTGTAAGCGCAAAAATTGTTACGTATTTTATATTGGACTTTTCTTTTGTGTTTTGCATTATGTTATTATTCAAAAAAATCACCTCAAAAATTTATATGAGGTGATTTTTGAATTTATTCAAGTTTAATCGGGAGATATTTGTGCCTCGTCCAGAGCGATATGGTGAAATCGTTCTTATAAGCTCAATTTAGTTCGATATACCCAGCTACTCTGTTTCCTTCGTTTTATTCGGTGGAGTTGCAGCTACAGGTGCCGGTGTTACAACCGCAGTTTCTTCAATATGAGGATTCTTTACATGTTCATAACAATAATGGTTATACTGCTTTGTATTAACACTGCCTGTTACACCTGAATATAATTTTCCAAGTTCACTCTGATAGTATGGAACATTCTGATCAGTCGGAGCAATAAAATTCTTTTTATCATTGATAGTACGGCAAGTCCATTGAGCATCTGCTACAACTATTTGTCTCGGAAAGTTTCTGCTCGGAATATTGAGCAAACCAACCTTCACTATATTCTCTTTTGGACAGCCGTCGCAGGCAACAGCGCCTGTCTTCTTGTCATACTCAACCATAACATGAACATCACAATATTCTATTGGTGTTGTTCCGAGAGAATAATACGCAGTCATTCCTCTGTAACCTCTGGGATCAGCTCTGCATGCCTCTGTCATAAGCTTACCAGAATCCATACACACAGCTTTGGGAATTTCGTTTGAATATTGGAATGTTTTGAGTGGTGTTCCTGTTTCAACCGCTTCGCTAAAATATTTTTCGTGAGCAATTGTCATAACCTCGTTCCAAACATTTGCAGCAGGGTTTCCTTTTACCTTCGAAAGACTGTCCGGCTCAGCATAACCATACCAAACACCGCCCAAAAGATATGGGGTATAACCGATAAACCATCTATCATGGTCGCTGTTTGTCGTACCTGTTTTACCTGCAACATTTACACGGTTTTTTAACGAAATAGATGATGCTGTACCATTGTCAACAACATTTTTCAACATCCTTGTCATAATCGAAGAGTTTGTTTCACTCAAAACAACCGAGCTTTCACAACCGTCATCAAGAATAACATTATCATCGTTGTCAAGGACCTGAGTATAAAGTCTGGGTTCATTATATACTCCTTTGTTACAGAAAATACTGTACGCAGCTGTTATCTCAAGGTTGGTTACACCGTAGTTCATTTCGCCGAGAGCAAGCGCAACCAACCCCTTGTCAGTTATCCATTCACCATTTGAAAGTTGCAATCCTTCTATCAAGCTATCCATATGAAGCTTATTCTTCGCAAAATCAAAGGCTAATTCACAGGTCAAATCCTGAAGAACACGGACTGCAATAGTGTTTTTTGAAACCTGTATTGCGTAGTTAATATTTGTTAAACCATCGAAACGTACAGGCAGGTTATTGGGCCAAGGAGTATTCCTGACGAGTGTCTGTCCCGTTTCTGAGTAATAGTAACTTATATCATCGCCGAGATCAATATATTTTCCTGTATCATAGTTTATAGGAACATCATCATACACCTTACCGTATGTTATTATTCCCTCCTCAAGCGCAGGTGCGTATACTGTCAAGGGTTTAATAGATGAACCGGGGGATCTTGTAGTCTGTGTCGCATAATTCAGAATTAAATTTCCTTGTTTTTCTCCTCTTCCCCCCGCAATTCCAAGTACGTCTCCCGTTGTGGGATGGATTATAACCATCGATGATTCAGGCTTAAATATTCCCGGAAGATTATTATCTTGAAACAAATCTGTATTGCTGACATAAACGCTGTCTAATGCCCCCTGAATATCAGGATCCATAACCGTGTATATCTTAAGACCGCCGGAATAAAGCATATTATATGCAAGATTTTCGGGGTAGCCTTTTTCTTCAACAAAACGGTCAACAATTGATTTAATAACTGCATCGGTATACCAACTGTTGTATTCTTCTCCGTCGCTAGAAATATCTCCGCCTTCAACCTCTGACTTATTCACAGCCAAAACCAATTCTTCATTTCTCGCTTGCTGATACTCAGTATAGTTTATCTTTCCAAGCTCATACATTTTATCAAGAACTGTTTTCCGTCTGAATTCATTGTTCTCGGGGTTTTGAACAGGGTCCCACTTAGTAGGCGCTTGTGTAATAGAAGCAAGCGCCGCACACTCTGCTAAAGTCAGCTCACTTACGTCCTTATTAAAATATACATTCGCCGCAGCCTGAACACCATAGCATCCCTGAGAAAGATAAATAGTGTTTAGATAAAGCTCGAGGATCTCTGTCTTATCCTTTGTCTTATCAAGATAAAGAGCGCGCATAATTTCCTGCAGTTTACGTTGGATCCTTACGTCTTTTTCTCCTGTAATATTCTTTATAAGCTGCTGGGTTATGGTAGAACCACCGTAATTGTCTGTACCTGTAAAGAAATAGAAGGTAGCCCCCAATGTTCTTTTCCAGTCAACACCATCATGTGTCCAGAAACGCTCATCCTCAATAGAAATAAACGCTTCATACAGATATTGTGGCATTTCAGTAAAACTTACCCATATACGATTTTCCGACCCATGAAGAGTCTCCCCCTCCAACTCAACAGCTGTACCGATACGGTTATCTCTGTCTTCATAATCCATATAATAAATTTTTGACGACAGCTTCTGGTCTGTGGAAATAGTATCAAAGTCGTCTATTACCGGATCAATATAGTTCTTAATGTAAATCGCAAATGCTCCTACTACAATTGTACCGGTAATAAAGCCTATAAGCATAATTGTAAGCAACGTTGCGGCAATGCCGGACATTATTCTGCTGAAAAGCCTTCTTTCCTTAACCTTCGAATGCGCTTTTTCTTTTTTGTTTTTTAATTTTATCTTAGACACCTTCCTTTTTTTCGGTGTCTGCTTAGAAGAAAGATTGTTTATTCTTCTCGGATTACTGTTTTTATTCATGACAATCCTCCGTCCTTGTACGGTAAGTTTATTACAATTACTTACAATTATAGCATATAATTATAAATTTGTTGTTAATATCCATAATTTTATTTATAAAAAATTCTACTTTATTATTACATTTTCTTTTCCCAGAAGCTGATAAAAAAAATCTGTTACCCTTTCGGTTAACTCCACCGATTTTCCGTTTGCAGCAATATAATTTTTTGTTGATGCATCGTAAAAAACAGCTTTTGTATTCCCTTCAAAAATCTCAAGGAGGTTTACCGCTTTCTTAAAAGCCTCACATTCCGTATTTTCTACCCGAAGATAAAGAATACGTTCTTTTTTTATTTGGGCAATCTGATTTTTATCCCGAGCAACAGTTTTAGAGATATATTGTTCATTCGGTTTCAGTATCTCAGCTTTTAGCATTATCAATTTTACCTCATTTTCTCCTCTTGCCGATACTTCGCCAAAAATCGCAACAACATTGTCAAGAGTAAGCATATATCCATATTCTTCAATTGTATTGGAAAATACTATAACCTCAATCTGTCTGTTCCTGTCTTCAACAGTAACGAAACACATTTTGTCCCCCTTGCGCGTAGTTTTGTCAATAAGCTTAGTTATAATTCCGCATACCCATATTTTCTGTCTGTCGCAAATCTCCTTTGTTCCCTCGATTATTTCATCATCAGAGATTACATCAAATGAGTCTATCACCCTCTGTAAAGGTACACATTTCAATGCATTTTCATGAATTGAATAATTATCAAGGAGATTGCCTGAAAAATAGAATCCTGCGCATTCCTTTTCATAAAGAAGTTTTTCTTTCAAACAAAACTCATTTATCGCAGGATAACTGTAAGTACTCTCATCATTTATCCTGTCGGCTGTATCAACTGAAAAGAAATCAAGCTGTCCTGCCGCATTTCTTCTGTTATTCTCGGAAACACCGTCTATTATCTTTTCATACACAGCCATAAGCTGTGATCTGTACACATTTGTGTAATCGAAGCAACCAACCTTGATTAGAGCTTCTATCTGTCGTTTGTTAAGATCAGTTTCTCTCATACGGTTTACAAAATCCCCAAAAGAAACGTAATATCCGTTTTCACGTTCTCTTACCACTTCGTCAACAAAGATTTTTCCTACATTTTTTAAAGCCAACAACGCAAATCTTATATTGTCTCCCACAACTCTAAAATAACCGTAGCTTTCATTTATATGCGGAGGCAAAATGTTTATCCCCAACCTTTTAGACTCGTCAGAATACATAACAACCTTGCTTTCATCGCCAATTACGGACGTTAAGAGCGATGCCATATATTCTTTAGGGTAATGACACTTGAGATATGCCGTCCTATATGTTACAACAGCGTAGGATGCGGCATGGCTTTTGTTAAATGCATATTTACAAAATCCTACAAGCTCATCAAAGAGTGCGTTTGCATCATCAAATGCAATACCTTTTTCCGCAGCCTTTGCAAGAAAAGTATTTCGTTCATTTTCTATTATCCCTGCCTTTTTTTTGGACATAGCCTTTCTTATAATATCAGCCTGTCCGAAGGAATAGTCAGCAACCGTGCGGAATATCTGCATTACCTGCTCCTGATACACCACACAACCGAAGGTCTCACGCAGTATAGGTTCAATAAGTTCAATTTTATATTTAATATTATGTCTGTTCTTCTTGTTTATTATATATCTGCTTATAGAGTTCATAGGACCTGGGCGATAAAGTGCTATTGAAGCCATTATATCTGACATACTTTCCGGCTTAAGCTGAACGAGCTTACTTCTCATACCGGTGCTTTCAAGCTGGAAAAGACCTATTGTTTCCCCATCGGCTATCATCTTGAACACAGCCTTATCGTTAAGAGGGATATTATCTATATCAAAATCAGGATATTTTTTCTTTACAGCAGTTACGGTATTATCTATTACCGTCAAAAATCGAAGACCAAGAAAATCAAACTTCAGCAATCCCATCTCAGCAACAGTGTTCATATCAAACTGAGTTACAAGTGCCCCCTTTGTTACCGCCATAGGAACATACTCATAAACAGGCTTGTCTGTTATTACCACTCCTGCCGCATGAGTCGATGCATGTCTCGGCATTCCCTCAAGCGCACGGGCAGTGTCTATTAGCCGTTTTGCATCAGGCTCATTTTCATACATTTCCTTAAGCTTTTCGGTCTGTAAAGCCATATCAAGCGTTACACGATTTATGTTTTCAGTCGTTCCGTCATCGTTTTTTACAGCTAATCTTTGTGGAACTGCTTCAGCAACTCTCGCAACACTGTTATATGACATTCCCATAGCGCGTCCCACATCTCTTACACATGCTCGTGCAGCAAGAGTACCAAATGTTATAATATGAGATACATGTTCACTTCCGTACTTTTTCAATACATAGTCAAACACAAGGTCTCTTTTTTCATCACTGAAATCTATATCAAAATCCGGCATACTGACTCTTTCGGGATTAAGAAAACGCTCAAATAAAAGACTGTGCTTTATAGAGTCTATCTCGGTTATACCGATAAGATATGCAATAAGACTACCCGCGCCAGATCCTCTTCCGGGGCCTGTAGGGATGCTGTGGCTTTTTGCATAATTTACAAAGTCCCATACTATCAAATAGTATTCTGCATAACCCATATCGGTTATCACAGAAAGTTCATACTCCATCCGCTGTTTATATACTTCTTCGGTGTGCACATCGTTAAATACGATATGCCCTTTGCTTATTTTATTTTTAAAGCCGTCAACTGCCAATTTTCTCAGATAGTCCTTGGAAGACATTTGGTTATCGGAAATATATCTCGGCAAAAACATCTTACCAAACTCAAAATCAAAATTGCACATATCAGCAATTCTTTGAGTATTTGCCAACGCTTCCTCATACTCACCAAAAAGTCTTTGCATTTCCTCTGTGCTCTTATAATAAAAATCGTCGGTTTCAAACCCCAGAGGTCTGCCTTCATTTATAGTTGTATTCATCTGCAGACACATAAGTATTGCCTGTGTCTGCGCCTCCTGTTTTTTTAAATAATGAACATCATTTGTTGCAACAAAGGGTATTCCCGTTTCTTCGTGGATCTTTTGTAGGCCTTGTCTTACCTCTGCCTCTGCATTGATGCCGTGATCCTGTAACTCAAGATAAAAGTTCCCTCTACCAAAAAGGCTGTCAAGCTTTTTCGCATAATCAAGCGCCGCTTGATAATCATTCTTCAATATACTCCTGGGGATAGTTCCTGCTACACAGGCAGAAAGACAGATCAATCCCTCCGAATGAGCTTCAAGCAGTTCATTATCAATTCTTGGCTTTGAGTAAAAACCTTCCTCAAACGCCTTTGATACCATATATATAAGGTTTTTGTAACCTGTCTTGTTTTTTACGAGCAAAATAAGATGATTGTACTCTCTGTCCTGTCTGTATTCCTTATCAAAACGTGATCTTGATGCAACATACACCTCGCAACCGATTATCGGCTTTATACCATTTGCTTTGCAAGCCTTGTAAAATTCCACAACACCGTACATAGCACCGTGATCTGTTATAGCAACAGCATTATGCCCCATTTCCTTTACCAATTTAGGTATTTCGGTTATTCTGCAAGCACCATCGAGCAGACTGTATTCCGTATGCAAATGTAAATGTACAAATCCGCTCATTTTTTCGCCCCCCCTTTCTTACTTGGTTAATCCTCGTTTGCAAGCTCTATAAGCTTTTTTAACCTGTGATTTACACCCGACTTTGATATTCTGTTAGAGTGTAATGATGCCAATTCCTCAAGATTAGCAAAAGGATTTTCTATTCTAAGACGCGCTGTTTCGGCAATTCCTTTTGGAAGCTCAGAAAGTTTACCCTTTTTTATAAGCTTTTTTATAGCTTCCATAGATTCTGATGCAGCGTCAACAGTTTTTCTAATGTTAACAACTTCAAAATTACTCCGCCTGTTTGCAAGGTTAGAAAAATCTCTCTTTATTTTTTCATTTGCAACCTGAAAAGCTTCTTTTCCTGCTCCCATATAATGCATTATATCTTCAATATCATCGCCCTTTTTTAAATAAAGTGAATATGCGCTTTTCCGCTCAATTTGTTTCATTTCAATACAGTTGTCCGAGATAAAATCAAATAAGCAATCCGAAAGAGCTTTATCTTTTATCTTCAATTCAAAATGAAAAGATTTTTCGGGATTTGAAACAGTCCCCACAGAACAAAATGCACCTCTGAGAAAACTGCTTTTGCAGGAAGCGCATCTGAAATTCTCTTTTATTATTCTATCGGGATTACTATCGGCTTGATATCCGAATTTAGTCCAATCTATTTCCTGTTCTCTCTTATTTGACGGAAGAAACAACATTTCTCCGTAAAAAAATGCGCGACGACAGCATTTTTTTTTCATACTTATATCTTTCAGTGATTTTTTTAACTCACTTGAATATGACATCACATTCTCCTATTTCACGCTCTCGTACAGCTTTTCAATATCCCTGTGTACAACAACAGTTTTGTATTGAGCTTTAAGGTGCTTGCCTAATTCCTCCGCTATTGCAACGGACCTATGCTTTCCCCCGGTACATCCTACAGCAACAGTCAACTGAGACTTTCCTTCTTTTATGTAAAGCGGAATAAGATAATTCAACATATCATAAAGCTTGTCGAGAAACACTTTTGTCTCTCCGCCTGAAAAAACATATCCTTTTACATCTTCCTCAAGACCGGTTCTATCTTTCAGCTCTTTTATATAAAATGGATTTGGAAAGCATCTTACATCAAACACCAGATCAGCATCCGTTACTATACCGTACTTAAATCCGAAGGACATACAAGTTATTACCAAGTCATTTCTGTCTCCTGCAGGATTTATGGCAAATATCTTATCACGAAGCTGTCTAACAGATAAATATGATGTATCTATAACATAATCAGCATAATTCTTTATAGGAGAAAGCATTGACCTTTCGAGCTCAATAGCATCCTTCATGCTTAAATTTTTTATTGGAACAAGAGGATGTATCCTTCTTGTTTCTTTATATCTGTTTATTAGCACAGCACTTTCACAATCAATAAAAAGTGTAGTACAGCTGTACCCGCGTTTTTTTAAAGCATCAAGCTCACTTATCAGTGTCTCAAACTCTATTTCTCCCCTGACATCAATAACAAAAGCTACCTTGGTGTTTTTGTTTGGAGTCTGGTTGTACATTTCTGCAAAACGAGGAATAAACGCGACCGGCATATTATCTATACAAAGATACCCCATGTCCTCAAGCGTATCGGCTGCTCTCGATTTACCTGCTCCCGACATTCCAGTTAAAATCATAAATTCCATAAAATTTACCCTGTTTTTGTTTTAATTTTTTAGTCAACATATTTTACTTCTTCGCATATATCAACGTCAAACTTTTCTTTTATTTTTAATTTAACAATTGAGATAAGCTCTTTTATATCCTTTGAGGTTGCATTTCCTGTATTTATAACAAATCCGGCATGTTTTTGGGAAATCATTGCTCCTCCCACAGAAAACCCTTTTAACCCTAATTCATCAATCATCTGAGCCGTGTAATGCCCATCACATCTCTTGAAAGTACTTCCCGCACTTGGGTAATCAAGAGGTTGTTTTTCTCTTCTTGCCGCCATAAAATGTTCCATTTTTTCTTTAATAACGGCAGGGTCATCAGGGGTTAATTCAAAAACTGCTGAAAGGATGACGTGATTGTTATTTTCGTATACACTTGTTCTGTAACCAAACTTATGACCTGCATTGTAAAGTTCACAACGTTTAGATATAGAAGAGTCAAAATACGCGCTCTTTTGCAAAACATCTTTTATCTCGCCGTTATATGCCCCTGCGTTCATATAAACCGCTCCGCCTACCGTTCCGGGTATTCCGTATGCAAATTCCAGTCCGGATAGACCGTGCTTTTGCGCGTACAAAGAAAGCGCTGTCAAGGATACGCCGCATTCGGCATATATTGTATTTCTTGTCTTTCTGATCTTCTTCATGTGCGTTGTAACAACTATAACGCCTCTGTATCCTTCATCGGAAAAAATCAGATTACTTCCATTACCAATTACCGTATATTTAATATTTTCATCATTTAAATAGTCAATTAATGCACACAAAGCGCTCTCGCTTTTGGGATATGCCGCATAATCGGCAAGTCCCCCAACCTTGATTGTAGAATATTCTGCAAGAGATACATTCTTTTCGTATTCAAGGGATGCGCATTCTTTCATAAATTGCTCTAAATTAGAACAGTTTAACATTTTATATTTACCCCTTTTTCATATTTTGTGTATACCGTTAGTATATGTACAAAAACATTTAAACAACACTGAATTTTTAATATTTTTTTGATGTATCAAGCAACTCCTTGGCGCTTGAAAGCAATGACTGGGTTATATCCTGTCCGCCCATTATCCTTGCTAATTCTCTCACCCTCATATCATAGTTAAGAATGCATACAGAGGTTTCAACCCTTCCGCTGTTTTCCTTCTTTGAAATAAACAGATGCTTGTCCGCTAATGCTGCTATCTGCGCCGAATGTGTAATACAAATAACCTGACAACTTTCGGCAGTCTGCTTAAGCTTAATACCGATTTTTTGGGATGTCTTACCCGACACTCCGGAATCGACCTCGTCAAATATAACAGTTCCCGTGCTCTCTTTTTCACGAAGTACACTCTTTAATGCAAGCATTATTCTGGATAGTTCACCGCCCGAAGCTATCTTGGACAACATTTTCAAAGGCTCACCGGGGTTTGCCGACAGCATAAAGTATACCTCGTCTTTTCCCTTAGAAGTATATTTACCGCAATCCTTTACTTGAACCTTAAACTTTACCTTAGGCATTTCAAGAAATGCAAGACATTCACAAACCATAGATTCAAGATGCTTTGCCCATATATTTCTTTTTTCTGTAATAGCATTTGATAAATCATCAGCCTTTGATTTTATCTCGCCGTATTCTCTTTTCAGCTCTTCAATTCTGTCTCCGTTTCTTGATATATTGTCAAACTCTTCTGCCCGTTTTTCTCTATATTTAAGTATTTCTTCAACTGTATTACCGTATTTTTTCTTAAGCTTGTGTATAACATCAAGCCTGCTCTGTACTTCATTTAATTCAAGCAAGGGATCAAGACTTATATCACCTGCAATTTCTTTTGCGCTTACGGCAATCTCTTCAATTTCATACGCATAGCTGTTAAGCTTTTCTGCCATCTCCTTAAGTTCAGGAAGTACATCAGACACCGATTGCAAGGCATCGGCTGATTTTCGAGCCAATGTCGATGCAGTAACACCTTTATCATTTGAATACAAAGCCTTATAGCAAAATCTTATCTGTTTGGATATATGTTCACTGTTTCGGAGTACACACTCTCTCGCAAGCAGTTCCTCCTCTTCACCCGGTTTAAGCTTTGCGCTGTCAATATCCTTTATCTGATATGTTAATATTTCAGTCAAACGTTCCTTTTCGCCCTCGCTGATTTGTATTTCTTTTATTTTTGCGGCTATAGAGTTCATTTTGTCATAGTATATTTTATACTCTGCAATGGTATCAAGATTATCCGAATAAGCATCAAGAAGATCTATATGATATTTACTTTCAAGCAAATATTTGCTGTCGTGTTGACCATGTATATTTATAAGTAAGCCTGCCGCTTCCTTTAAAATTGATGCAGGACATGTTCTTCCGTTTATTTTTATCTGCGATTTTCCTTCGGTATTCAAAGTGCGCTGTAAAAACAACTCCCCGTTTTCATCAACAGAAAGTCCCAACTCCTCAAGCTTTTCACAAATATCTGAAGATATTTCGGTAAACAACGCAGAAACCAATGCGCTCTTTTCACCGCTTCTTATAAGCTCCTTACCCGTTCTGTTACCCATAAGAAAGTTTATTGAATCTATAATTATGGATTTTCCCGCGCCAGTTTCTCCGGTCAATACGGTAAAGCCTGCCGACAAATCAATATCCGCGCAACGTATTACCGCTATATTTTCTATATGCAATGATGACAGCATTACCGTTTCCTCTCTTTGTTTTATAATTATTTTTTGCCGATAAGAGTATTAAACTTAGTATAAAACTCTTTTGCGCTATCATTATTTCTCATTACTATAATTATTGTATCATCTCCGGCAACAGAACCAACTATCTCATTCCACCCCATACTATCTATAGCCGCCGCTGCTGCCTGCGCCATTCCCGAATAGGTTTTCAATACCATGATATTACATGCATAATCCACACTGATAAGTGTTTCCTTTAAAATGTTTTTGTATTTAACGGATACCTTCATATCATCCTTAGGAGACTCTGCATATCTGTAGGTATTCCCGTCTGCCAAAACTTTAATCAGATTAAGTTCTCTTATATCTCTTGAAGCTGTAGCCTGAGTTACAGCAAAGCCCTCTTCCCTGAGTTTTTCAGTCAGCTCTTCCTGGGTTTCTATATTGTATTTGTTTATTAGTTCAATAATCTTGCTCTGTCTGTTCTTTTTCATCACGAAATCTCCTGTAAATTATATTTCTGTCATCTTACTCCGCATGACACTGTAAAAATTATTTTTCTTTATCTTTACAAGTTTTGTATCAACATTACTCTTTTTGACTGTAACAACATCGCCGTTTTGAATTTCTGATACATATTCACCGTCACGAATTAAAAAAACTCTGCCGTGTCCACGACTACCTTTTCGAAACTCAAGTATTGATTCCCCGCCAAATATAAGAGGTTTTGCATAAAATGACTGGGGACAAATTTGCGTTATTCCAAAGCATTTCATACCCGGATCAATAATTGAGCCGCCCGCAGCCAAAGAATATGCTGTCGAACCGGTAGGAGTCGAACATATAAGACCGTCTGCAAAATATTTTCCTACCTCTTCTCCATTACAAACAAGCTCAATTTCAGGCATAGAGGAATATCCGCCCTTAGACAATACGATATCGTTTAAAACAGGTGTGTCCCCGACTGTGATTACTCCGTTCCTTAAAACAGAATATTCAAGCATCATACGGTTTTCTATTGTATAATTCCCGTTTACAAGCTCGTTAAGTAAATGCAATTCATTTGTTTCAAGCTCCGCAATATAACCTATTCTGCCCATATTTACACTAAGTATAGGAAGTCTTATTTTTTGCGCAGACCGCATTATCGTTCCGTCGCCACCGAAAACTATGACACACTCAGCCTCATCCATAAAATAACTGTCATTTTTATAAACTACACAGCTGTTACTACAAAGAGTCCCCCTGTCAGACTCGGGCAAATACACAATACATCCCAAACTGTTTAATATTCCAACAGTTTGCTCTGCAACCACTCTTCCTTCATCTGTATCCTTTTTAATAACCAATGCTATTCTCTTCATATCAGTTTTCTCCGCTGTGTTTTTTTGTATGTCTGAATAACGCTAAGTATTCCTTATTTCCATCTCCGCCCAAAATTGGAGACTCAATTATCTTTATATTATTAAGTCCATATATTTTTGCCGTTTCCTTTATTGATTCGCATACATTTCTGCGGATTTTTTCATCTTTAACAATTCCTTTTTTTCCTATTCCATTTTTGCCTGCCTCAAACTGTGGCTTTATAAGTGATACAAACAGTCCGCCGTCTTTCAACACAGACGAAACAGCTCCGTACAAAAGAGTTTGAGAAATAAACGAAACATCCATTACGGCAAAATCACATTTTTCGCCTAAATTGTTTAAAGATAGGTATCTTGCGTTAAATCCCTCCATGCATACAACTCTGCTGTCTTTTTTTAAGCTTTCGTGAAGTTGGTTCTTGCCAGAGTCAACAGCAAAAACTTTTGACGCTCCGTTTTTTAGTAAACAATCAGTAAATCCCCCCGTAGACGAGCCTATATCTACACACACAAAACCTCCGACATCAAGCTCAAATTCACGTATAGCACCCTCGAGCTTAAATCCTCCGCGCCCTACATAAGGACAATTTTCACCTGTTATTTCTATTTTTTCCAAACCACTTACATCAAATGCAGGCTTTTTCACGCATATTCCATTAACCAAAACCAAACCTGCCTTTATAGTATCCGAAGACTTTTTTCGGCTTTCAAACAGGTTATTCTCGGTTAAAAACACATCAAGACGCATATTTTTTAATTCTTTCTATCAAGTAAATAATACGCAAACTCTCTCAAAAACTCAGCATTTTCACAATGTCCCAGTCCGGAGCAGGCATTTTCTGTAAGTTCTCTTGCGTACTCTTTCGCCTGTTCAAGAGTCATAAAATTCATATAAGTAGTTTTATTGTTATCAGCATCACTTCCGATAGGCTTACCAAGAGTCACCTCGTCACTTGTTACATCAAGTATATCATCAACGACCTGGAATGCCAAACCTATGTTTTGTCCGTATTCCCTTGCAACCTCAAGGTATTTTAAACCATCAACGGATGTACAACACCCCAATGTTGTTGCCGCCTGTATCAACGCACTTGTCTTTAAATCGTGAACGTGATGCAATTCATCTCTTGAAAGCCTTCTTTTTTCACCTTCAAGATCAAGAACCTGCCCGCCTACCATCCCACAAGGTCCGGCATACCCTGCCAGCAATTCGACTGCTTTAGCAGCCAATGAAGGTTCAACAAATTTATTACATGCACACACTTCAAATGCAAATGTAAGAAGCGCATCACCTGCAAGCAACGCCTGAGCCTCACCGAAAACAATATGATTTGACGGTTTTCCGCGTCTCGTATCGTCATCATCCATACAGGGAAGGTCATCATGGATAAGCGAATATGAATGAATCATCTCTATTGCGCATGCAAACGGCAAAGCCGACTCAACTGTTCCCCCAGACATCCTTGCAAACATTAAAACCAAAAACGCCCTAATTCTTTTACCGCCTGCCATAGTAGTATACCTCATGGCTTCAAATAACCCCGGAAACATCTCATCTTTAGTTTTAAGATAATTTTCAAGCTCACACTCAACAAGCGCAAGGTCTGATTTCAAGACTTCCTTAAAGCTCATTCTTTGCCTCCGCCAAAATCATATTCCGTCATTTCTCCCGATTCATTTTTTGACAGTATCTTTATCCTCTGTTCAACGTTGTCAAGCTGTGAGTTACACATTTTCACAAGCTTTACACCATCTTCAAATAATTCAAGAGATTTATCCAAAGGTGCCGATCCACTTTCCAACATTCTCACTATTTCTTCAAGTCTTGCCAAAGCTTGTTCAAAAGTAATTTTATTATCCATTATTCTTAACCTTTCCTTTCACCTCAGCGGAAACACTTCCGTCTACCGTCTTAAAGTTAAATCTGTCGCCAACATCAACTTGATCAACGCTTTTTATAAGCTTTCCGTCATTGGAAAATACGGCTGAATACCCCCTTGAAATAACAGACATGGGATTCAAAGCCTCAAGCTTTGATGTATGTCTTGCAAACATTTCTTTTTTTAGGCTTAATGTATATTTTATACCGTTTTCCAAACGAGCATCAAGATTGATAAGCTGCATACGCCTGTCATCCACAATAAAATCAGGAGAATTAAGTACACTTTTTCCAGCAAGCTCTTCAAGCCTCTGTCTGCTGTTCTTTATGTTGTGCATGATCAGCATATCCATTCTGCCGATTATGTTCAGTATTTTTTGCTTAAGCTCCATGTTCTCAGGTACAGCAAGCTCTGCCGCCGCCGAAGGAGTAGGCGCACGTCTGTCCGCAACAAAGTCGCATATTGTAAAGTCAGTCTCATGTCCTACCGCCGATATTACAGGAATACGGGATGCAAAGATTTCCCTTGCAAGTCCTTCGTCGTTAAATGCCCACAAATCTTCAATAGAACCTCCGCCTCTGCCGATAATAATAACGTCAATATCATTTCTGCCGTTAAAATATTTTATGCCCTCAATAAGCTGCGCGGGCGCGCCGTCCCCTTGGACAAGAGATGGATAAAGCACCCCCTCGGCATACGGAAATCTTCTGCCGAGAATGTTTATAATATCTCTTATTGCCGCGCCTGTAGGTGATGTTATAATAGCAACCTTTCTCGGAATCTTTGGCAAAGGCTTCTTGTATACCGAATCAAAAAGTCCCTCTTTTTCAAGTCTTGACTTAAGCTGTTCGTAAGCAATATATAGCGCACCTATACCGTCAGGCTCCATATTGTCTGCATATATCTGATACTGTCCGTCTCTTGGATATGCAGAAACTTTACCATGAATAATAACTTTCATTCCGTTTTCGGGTACAAACTTCAGCTTCTCTGCAAAGCCCTTAAACATTATGCATCTGATTAGACTATTCTCATCCTTCAGAGTAAAATAGAAATGTCCCGTTTTATAATGATTTGTAAAGTTGGATATTTCGCCTTTTACAAACAGGCTGCGAAGAACGGGTTGCCCCTCGATAACAGTTTTTATATATTCATTCAATTGCGAAACGGTTATGATCCGTCTGGTTTCCTCTGCCATCCTATTCACTCGCTTTCTTGTTACTAAGGTTTATTTTTCAAACACTTGTTTCTTGCAAGCAACGCAATACCTGCCGCGTTATCGGCGGAAAATGCCTTCTCGGCAAAATATGTTTTCTTATATTTTGAAAGATATGATTTAATTGAATTATTGCTCATAACACCGCCCGCATAAACTATGGGTAGATCATATTTATTTCTTAAATTTTCTGTAAGCCTTCCTAATGTATTTTCAATAAATTTCAAAGCATACAAAGCAACGTCTTCGTTTTTTACGCCCTTTGACTTAAAGCTTATAACCTTATTTTCAAGTCCTGAAAAGTTACACTCAATTCCTTTAACACAAATCTTCGGTAATTCGGGAAGACTGCCTTTCTCTGCCATTTTTTCAAGAGCAGGACCACATGGAAATTTCAAGCCTAAAAGCACTCCCGTTCTGTCAATAGCCTGACCTGCATTTAGATCAAGTGTACCGCCTATATTTGTTATTTTAAGACTTCCTTCAGTACCGTCGCAATACAGTATCTCAGTCGTTCCGCCCGACACATGAAAGGCGTTAAAGCGTTCATTTAAAAGCTCCATACAGCCTGCCGAATATGCGGCGGCTGTTACGTGCCCTGTCTGATGGGAGAATTTATACACGGGAACGCCTAAAACACTTCCCATAGCATCGGCAAACGCCTCACCTACCTTAAAGCAAGGCATATACGAGCCTTCTATATCACGCGGCCTTGATGAGCATCCTATAGCTGTAATTTCCTGTCTGCCTATTCTTCCGGCAATAACGGGAAGGTTATTTATATGAGCAAAAACAGCATCGCTCTGCCTAAGACCTCTTTCTCCCTCTTTTACTTCAAGCAATATTTTTTCGTTCAGCAATATTGATTTTTCATCACAAACAGCCAAAGATGTCGTATAATTGCTTGTATCTATTCCGAGAAAAATCCCCATTAACTCTTCAGTCCCTCATTTTCAGCAATCCTGTTTACAACACCGTTTATAAAAGAGGGGGCTTTATCAAAATCAAACTTCTTTGCAAGTTCTACCGCTTCATTTATGGAAATATTAAAGGGAATGTCCTCGCAATAAAGCATCTCGTATACACATATACGCATAATAGCCAAGGATACCTTGGATATACGGTCAAGCTTCCACCCCTTTGAATATTCCGAAATTTTTGCATCTATATTATCAAGTTCGTTTATTACGCCAAAAAACACACGTTCCGTGTATTCATCGTATTCAACAACTCCAATCTCCTGCGCTAACTGAAAAAGCTCTGCGCAATTTATATCACTTTTTTGAAACTCTGTTTCAAAAACTAAATAAAATACGTTTTCCCTTGCCTGTCTTCTGTTCATAAATTTCTCCCCTTTTATTTTTTGTACAAATAATCACTGTATATTATAACCTTTATTGCATAAAAAGTCAACAAATACCGCGTATATTATATAATTATACTATATAAAAATAAAAGTTAATTTAATTATTACAAGTGGAATGAGTAAAAAATTGATTTTTTTCGGTGTTTTAAATAATTATTTTTTATTAATT
>JAZRIJ010000070.1:0-2874 GCA_045645205.1 Eubacteriales bacterium | reverse complement strand
ACATAGCTTACACCACTGTCATAACCATAAATAACCTCACCCGCGGCATCAACCGTTACGGTGAATGTAACCTTATATTTTGTACCAACAGCGAACTCAGGCTGATATCTGAACTGATAGTTGGGCTCTTTTCCGGAGGAGTTAAGAGTTGCCATTGTCTTGAATGCGAAGGACAGCACACCGTTTTCAAACTTAGGAGTAGCTACAAGCTCGTGCTCACCTGTGGAACCGCTGTTACCATCGCAGAAGTAGTACCACTTGCCGGGGTCGGCAACAACTACCGCATTCTTACCGGACTCAAGATAGTAGCCGTTCTCAAGGGGAGGATTGGTAGGAGTATTGCCACCCGAACCGGAGCCTGAGCCGCTATCCTTGGTATGATAGCTGGGAAGATTGGTGCCGTCGTGAGGTGTAATGCTATTAAGCTGTACGGAAATGCTGAAGTTTTCCGCATCGATTGCCTCATGAAGACGAATCCAGAAGGGCTCAGTCAAGTTTCTGCAACCAACGTATTCGATAGTCTGGGGTACACCCGCCTCAAAAGTCTTATACATAGCAGCTTCGGTGGAACCGTCGGCACGTTTAGAGCTTATTTTGAGTTTCGTGTTCTCGGAAACGGTAATGGTTACATTTATAGTGTAATAAGAACCAACCTCAACCTGATTAGGCTGATAACGGAAATAGAAGTACTGCTTGCCGGCCACATTGGGAATTTTGCTAAGAGTAGCAGACGCGGTACTGTTCTGGTGCTCAGGATACTCGGAGAAGTCAAAATCGCTGCCTTCCATACCGTCTGCATGATAGTACCACATGCCGGGATTTGCAATAACCGAAGAGTTGTTCTTCTTCTCTATCTTATAGTAGTCCTCGGGAAGAGAGGGCATAATAATTTGGGTATCACAGGTAGCGATTATTGAACCGCACTTTGCGGTAATGGTTACGTTACCGATATCGTATGCTCTTACAACTCCGTTTACTACGGTTGCGATCTGAGGATCGCTGGATGTCCAGGTGATTTCAGCGTTGTCGGATGCAGTCGCGGTCAATGTAAGAGTATTGCTCTCATCGAGATTAATGATAGCGGTCGTCTGAGAAATTGTAAGAATTCTCTTGCTTACCTTGACAGTACACGTAGCTGAAGCTCCGTTTTCAAGTGTAGCAGTAATTACTGCAGTACCTTCGCCGATCGCGGTAACGGTACCTCTTCTTACCGTTGCAACACTCTCGTCGCTTGTAGACCATTCTACCTCTGCTTTTTCATCAGAAGTAGTTGCTATAAGCTTCATAGAATCGCCTATGGATATAGACGCTTCGTTCTTGTTGAGAGAAACGGAAGCTTCAGTAGCAACGCAAGATGCAAGCAGCGTGCATACCACGCACAGCATTACACATAACACTGTAGTACCTATGGAGTAGTACTTCTTTGTTTTCATTTTTTTCTCCTTGTTTATGTTATTTATAATTAATGCGCAAGAAGCGCCTAATTAATCCGACATTATACCAAATGGGGTACCCCATTTGCGTTTTTTATTAACCGCAAATCTGTGATTAGCTATTATATATTCTATTATATTATTATATCATATGCGCGCATATATATCAATGAACTTTATAGACAAAAAAACCAACTGCTTTTATACAAAACATACAAAAAGGCATTTAATTGTCCAAGTCGGAATGTCTAAGAAGTTTAGATAAACTGACTAAGCCTGAAATTCTAAAATCATAAACAAAGCGATACACAAAGAACCTGCTAAAATGATACGACTGCTCGTTAAGAAGATTATTCTCTTCGATGACAAAATCGAAATCTACTACAACATACCACGAGGCATTTGATAAGTTTGAAGTTTTGAGGGACATTTTCGGCATTCTGGAATCATATAAAAAGCCGAAAAAGAGCAAAATTTGAACTTCAAAATAACAAAAACCACATCTAAAAATCCTCTAAAATAAAAAAGTTCCTATTACATAGTAATAGGAAAATCAATGGTTTTCTAGGTTTCGGATTTGAGCTTGTCACTCAGACCAAATAAAGCCTTGAAACATTGAGTTTTCAAGGCTTTATTTTTTTACGCAATAAGGCTTTTGAATCGTTTTTTTATATTCTTACAGACTCTAAAAATCTGTTAGATTCACACGAAAATGTAACCATATAGTGACATAATAGTCATTACTCACTACCGGTAGAGGACACAAGTTCAATATGCGCGCTACCTTAGAGTAGTAGAAATTCCAAGGCCGAAAATTGACACCTGTTAGAATTTATCAATCCAACACATCCATTACATGGTTGATATCTTTTTCAAACAAGTGGACGTAGGTATCATATGAGTACAGTTTCTTCGGAGTTCTCTTGACACAGAACTGACATTTCTGCCTAACAATTCTGCAATTTTTCGATAACTATAGCCTTTTTTGTAATATTCCCGTAGACAACAGCGTTCTTCTATGGTAAAATGTTTATAGCTCATATTGATTCCTCCTGTTATTTTGGTGTGTGGTAACTTCATTATAACACAGGTTTCAATATGAGTGTTCTTTTTTCTTAAAAGTGTTGCACTTGATAGTATAATTCACCAAAGCAAAAAAACAGCCAAAATCTTACGATTTTGACTGTTCTCTTGGAGGCGCCACCCGGAATCGGACCAAGGACAATGGTTTTGCAGACCTCTGCCTTACGGCTTGGTTATGGCGTTCTTTGCACCATTTGATGCATTTTAAAGCGATTTTTGAGCATTTTTGACCTTTTTCTGTCAAAAGGAAACCAATTGGAAACCAGTTTAGAAACCAGTTTATGCTCATATTATAACAAACCTTTATCCTTTTGCGAACCCCTTTTGAGAGAAATTCGGAGATTGTTTGCGAATTGGT
>JAZRIJ010000069.1:0-26436 GCA_045645205.1 Eubacteriales bacterium | reverse complement strand
ATTGTTGAATATAACCGCAAAGCCTTTATTGCTAAGGAAAATAAAATTCGTATCACCTTTGATAATAAAATCGTTTCCACTGAAAGCAGTTTTGATCTTTTCAATCCCAATTTGAATATGAATCCCGTACTTGACCCTTATGACGTGGTTTTATAGGTTAAGTTCAATGGTTTTCTGCTTGGCTACCTAAAAGAACTTATAAACAGTACGGATAAAAGTGAGCTTTCGGTAAGCAAATACGTTTTGGCAAGACAAAACGCATACCAAACACATATATAGGAGGAAAAACAAATGAAAGATAAACTTTTCGAATTATTTGAAACAAACGGTGAATTACACCTTGAAACTGTCGCATTAAATATCTCGTCTTGATCAATGGCTTGAACTACCGAGGTATGTCCCGGAAGAGGACACCCGACTTATGCTGAAGAATTGCTACCGGCAATACCAGCAGTACACTAAAGTGCAGACCACACTCAAGAACAACCTTATTTCCTTGCTTGATACAGCTTTTCCTGATGCTAATCGCTTGTTTGCAAGCTCTCCGCGGGCTGATGGCAGCGAAAAGTGGGTGGATTTTATAGCTGCTTTCTGGCATTGTGAATGTGTCAGCGGCCTTTCTGAAAAAGCTTTTATCACAAAGTACCAAAAGTGGTGCAGAAAACACGGCTATAACTTTAGCCAGGAAAAGGCTTTTGATATTTACACAGAAGCCTGTGGACAGTTCTCTGTCATGCCTAAGACGGCTACTGCAAAGCTTTTGATTGAACAAGCTGTATCACAACTCCAATCTACTTCTGCAGCCATAGCAGCTCTGAAAAAGGAAATGCAGGAATTAGCTGCTTCCTTGCCGGAGTATCCTGTCGTCATGAAGATATTTGGTGTCGGTCCGGCACTTGGTCCACAGCTTATGGCCGAGATTGGTGATATTCGCCGCTTTCACTCCAAGAAGGCTCTGGTGGCTTTTGCTGGCCTTGACTCGCCGCCGAATGATTCCGGTCAGGTCACAAACAACCACAAGCGAATAACAAAGCGTGGATCTCCTGCGCTACGCAGGACGTTATTTCTAGTAATGAGTGTTATCTTGCAGCAATCTCCTGTCGATGAGCCCGTATACCAGTTCATTGACAAAAAGAGAGCAGAAGGCAATCCATATCGGGTGTACATGATGGCTTCCGAAAACAAGTTCCTACGCATCTACTATGCAACAGTAAAAGCCTATCTGGATACTTTAGAGGAAGGTTGATGCTTGCTAAAACCGAGTGGAACGCCGCCGTTTCAAAAACGAGACGCAAAGCGGCTCAACTAAGTGCGGTCATTTTTCTCCACAACAATTTTCTTAAATTACCTCTTGACTTTTATTAGCAGGTCTCACATAACGTCAAAAATGCGGTTAAATTTGCATAGTTTTGCAAAAAGTTTTTTCGAGAAAATAAAAAATTCACCTTTTCAATTTCACTTTACCCCGGATTTTTGGGGGCAGTTTTCAAATAACCAAAATTAAATGAGAAACAAAAAAGCCGCCGACAAGAAAGCCTTCATTTCTGAGTGCTATCTTGCCAGTGGCCTCTCGCATCTGCATAAAGCAAGTTTGGATTAACACAGCTGGTTATTTAAAGTATTTGATCCGGAGATGGAATTACGTGGCCTGTTTCATCTCAACCATTCCGTCGGGACACATATTCAATTTGGGTTAAGAACATTTATTCCGCAATCTGTTATACACATTTCTGCGAAAAATGCAAGAACAATTTTTAAGAAATCTTCAAAAGGCTCAATCTTTCGTATATTTGCAGCTCTATTGATTAACTATCGCATTCCGCTTCCTATTGTGCCGACAAAATAATATTCCGAAGCACTATCGTTAAACATCTTAATATCTAAACACGACGAAAGCAATTCATCACGTTTTTCTTTGCCACACAATTTCGTGTTTCCATTAGCAAGTTTGTCTTTGATGCCATGTACTTCGGGAAAATTTTGTCATTTTAGTAATCCTCCATATGATTTGAATTATCCATACAATTCAATCATTCTGACTGATTACAAAAGCCGAAGGGGGTTTTTATATAGAGTCAAAATCCACCGTTTTTTAATAATGCTTTTCTGATAAGTTCTTCACGGCTTGCGGAGGATACTCTGCTTTTTCTGCCAAATTGAGTAAACTTTTGTGATTTGTTTTCCTCTATGATGGTAGTGTTATCTGCTTCTTGCAATTTTACAACAGGAGTAATTACTTCCTCTGCGGATGATTTTATATCTGTTAGTGTTGCAATTTCTTCCTGAATCGTAGCGTCGGAGATTTCATCTTCCGCTTTTTCTTCGTGAGACAAATCAGTTTGTCCTTTTTCTTCTTGTTGAGAAAAAGAGCCTTCGTTTGCTTCAGAAACAATATCATCTTTCACCTCATAGATAACAGGAATGACAGTTTCATCACTTTCCGCGCTTGGTGAAATCATCTGTTCATCTTCAATTAGGGAAGGGACTGCATCGTCATCAGAAATCATTGCAACAGTATTGCCTTCTTTGATTTCTTCGGTTGTTAAAAATTCTGATGCGAACTCTTCAAACTCCTTCAAATGAGTTTCGACGTGTTCATCAGTGTTTGCTTTAATATTTTCTAAAACTTCAAAAACAGCAATGTAATCTTCGGCACTTTTGAATAGAGCGTTGGTATTATTGGTTAATTCATCAATAATTGAATTGGTTTTTGCATATAATGAAGTAAGTTCTTGTTTTAAATTGTCTTGCTTTGTGATGGCTTCGTTGACATTATTCGAAGCAGCATAAAACAACTGGTTCATATGATCTATCATTTGGTCTGAATGGCTTTTTAAATCCAAGACAATGTTATGGCCTGCACCATAAGCTCGCTCGTATATTTTAGCGACATTTTCGAAAACCAAATGACTTTTATTCACTTCAATTTTCAAAGCGCTGTTTTCTGCATTTATTTTTTCTATTTCTGATTTCATTTTTTCAATCTCTAAAGAAAGATTGGCTATTTCTGAATTTTTATGTGCTATAGTATCTGTAAGAGTAGATTCTTTTTCTTTAAGACTATCAATTTTTTCATTGCGTTGTTCAATAAATGCATCAACGGCCGCTTTGTTATATCCGCCAAAAAAAGATTTTTTAAAATTCATTATAACCTTCACACCATTCTAAAACTATTCAGATTGTATACGAGCAGTATACACCATGTAAGTAAAAAAAGTCAACTCTAAAAAATTTTTTAAAAAAGGCTTGCATTTTTATAAAAAGCGTGTTAAACTACAATTACAATATAGGGCAAAGTAGGCGAAAGCTTACGACGCAAAGCCATGAGTCTAACGCTTAATAGCTATGATTGTCAGGTTGCAGAAATATTGGGGTTCGGTGGGATCCTTTTATTTGTGCAATCTTTTTTATTTTGCAAAGTAAATTATTGAAAGGAAAATGCTGTTATGAAAAAAATTATTTCAATCTTTTTGGTATGTATTCTTATGGTTGGTTTATGTAACGTTCCGGTGTTTGCGTTAACTAAACCCGGTAATGGTAGTGATCAACCAAACGGAAAATTTGAAAATGCTAAGTTCCATCTTTCAACAGAAGGTATGGTTCATCCTGATGAACTTATTGGGGAAGGCAAGAAATTTGCTAAGAACATTTCTTCAAGTAAAATTGATATCACCGGTATTCCACAAACCGGTATGTTAAACGAGGATGGCTTTGATAGCAGCGTCATCCTTAAAGAACCGTCCAACCTTAATAAATACGTTAAAGAAGGCGATACGGTAGTTTGGTACTATATCGTTAAAGAACAGAATAACTGGCACGTATACGGTTACGTGATCCCCGGTGAGAAAGAAGAACCGGAAAAACCTTCTGCTCCGGAAAAACCTTCCGTTCCTGAAGCGCCTTCCGCTCCTGCTGAAGAAACCGTTAATATCAGAATTGATACTGCAAAGAAAATGGCAGTAAGATTTGAAGACGGTAAGATTTACTATGACGGCAATATTAAAACTGTTGTAGTAGGTAAAGAATATTATTTCCAGATGTGTTCAGTTAACTGGGAAAATGGTATTTATGATGATAACGGTAATGGCCTTGCCGGAAGCGTTGTATACACATTTAAAGCAGTTCATAGAAATGAATTTAATAAGTTGAAAGAAGAAGCTCTTAAGGATCCTGAAAGATATACTGTTAAAGGTATTGATATTATAGATAACTATGCCAAAACAATTATCGTAAACTGCGACGCTTCAGATTTCCATCTTGAAACTGATGTTAACAACTTCTTTGTTGCGTACAGATTCCATTTTGCAAAAGGTGACTATAATAAGCAAACAGGAATTGATAATGTAGTTGAGACTCCAAAAGAAAGCCTTTCAGTTAACCTTCCTGTTGGCACAACTGTTAAATGTGATGCATACAAAGCATTTAAGAATATCGACGCTGAAAACATCTTTATCACACGCAACAATAATGAAGGTAAATATGCAGATGTTTATTTAGCAAGTGTAAACGATTATACTTGGAATCATTAATTATAATTAGGCAAAACAGGTGAAAGCCTGTGACGCAAAGCCATGAGTCTAACGCGGTTAAGCTATGACAGTCAGGTTGCATTCAAATGAGAAAATACTCATGGATGCAACCTTTTTTATTTATAAAATTATATTATTTGGAGATTGTGTATGAAACGTTGTGTTATTCTTTTATTGATTATTATTTTTACATTTTGCAGTTGTGCAAACCCAAATCCAAATATAAATACAAATGCAAATACAGACAATAGTTCTTCAAGTTTTAATCAAAATATAAATACAAATGGAAATGAAAGTACAAACAAAATTACAAATGAAAGTACAAACAAAATTACAAATAGTAATGGAGATACCAGCGCAGAGACAACTAATTCAAGCGCATCGAACACTGAACTGCTGAATGTTCCTGAATATATAAATAAAGACGAACTGGCAAACAGAAGTTATGAGTTACATTTTCTTTTAGGTATAGATAAATTTTCTTCTCCTAATGAATTACCTCCTAATGCGATTGTTCAATTTGCATTTTGCCATATTTATTATACAAATCTTTGTAGTATGCCGACAACAGGAATGAAATTGCGCGAAACAACCGGTAATGAAATTGAAGCTCAAATATCAAAATATTTCGGTAATATCTCAACCGATATTACAAAGTCAGATTTGTATAATAAAGCATCTCAAAAATTTAAAATGTGGGAACCTACGTATGGTACAACGATATTTTATGATTCGACGTTAACCAAAAACAACGAAGGGTTATATGTATGCACTACTACATTTTATACTAATTCAACTAAAAAAAATATACACGGTAAAACTGTTTTAACCGTTGAGGATAACGGTAATCGCGCAATTATTAAAAAGCTCTCATCTAAATAAGGAGATCAAAATATGACAAACGAGAAAAATGTTGTTAGGTTAGAAAACGAAAATAAAGAATTAAGACAACTTTTAGATGATACTTTAAACGCAGTTTCTATATTAAATAATGTCATAGAACGATATAAAAAAATTGCGTATACAAAGGATACAAAAATTTTTGAAGACGATGAAAATGTAAAAAAATTGTTAGAAAAATATTCAAGATTATAGAGGTGAATTATAGTGAGTATGCTGCAAGAAATGTCTAACAAAATTAAAACTACAATACAAAAATATAGTAGTTCTACTTTGGTTGTTATTGCAGCCATAGCCGCAATAATATTTATCATTTCTTTAGGTTTGAATTATGTTTTGAACTATTTAAACAGCTCTATAACGAATAAAAATGTTTACTATAATTGGGAGTATATTTATTCAAATTATTCTACTGTTGAAGACGATATAGATTGGAGAATCGCGACTTATGTAAGTCCTATTTCAAGTGAGAAAACCGGCGATTATATTCATTTGCGTACAACTCTTGAACCTTCGGATAAGGACCGAAATTTTATAATAAAAACAGATCACGCACCGCTTAAGGTTTCTCTTAACAAAAAAGATGTTTACAACAATTGGTATAACAATGCCGATTATGTCCAAAACAACTATAATTCAATTACTATTCCGGCATCAAGTTCGGATACAACTGTAAGAATTTCAATAAGAGTACCTTTCTCGCCTAAACTTCAAATTAGTTTGAATGATAACGAAGCAAGAAGTTATTTGGTAACATTCACTAATGTTTTATCGGTGATAATGCTAATAATAAGTATTATCGGAGTGTTGTTTAGCGTTGTATTGCTTTTTACAAAATACAGAAAATCCTTTAATTTAATTTTATCTTTAAGTTTTACTATATTCTTTACATCTGCGCTTTCATCTTCCTTAGCAAATTCTACCTATTTATTGAATTCTCCCGAAATTTATGGAGTGAGTAGTTGTATAACATATGTTTCGTTATCGCTACTCCTTATTTCAATAGCAAAATTATTCCAAATAAGTTTGAAGCCTAGTATAGTTTGTTTTATTTTGGGGTTCTTAACATCGGTTGGCACTGTTTTGGTTTGCAGATCCTTAGTATATAAAGTGGCAATTGTAGTTCAATACGGAATGTTGTTTTTTGCCTCATTGATTTTTGCTAAAAAATGCAAAAAATTGGTAAACGTAAGAATAAAAAATGCCAATGCCTTAAATGCAATTATAATATATCTTTGCATAAGCTTTGTTGCTTCTCTTGTGATACAATTGCTCAATAAATATAGAACTACATTAGGTTCTTTCTTATTCATTTACGCTATTGTGACTTTTGGGTTTATATGTTTTTGTTATTTTTCTTCCCTTTACTTTGAAAAGGGAATTACAAAAACCGAACAAAAAATGCAGCTTTATGATGAATGTATGAGAAAAATACCTCTGTTGGTAAAAAAAATAGTTCGTGAGGAAAATGTAAACCAAATTTACAAGCATATTACCGAAAGCATTTATGATTTATGCTTCACTTTACTTGTCAATGATGAAAACCTTGAGGCATCCTATTGTGTGGCTGTAAAGAAATCTGACGGTTATGATATTATTGTTAATCATAAAATGCCCGAAACAGTAAATTTCAACATAATTGAAAGTAGATATTTTGAAGCAGAAAAGCCTTATGTTCTTTCTGAAACCTATTTTTACTTGATATTTAAAAACGAGGATGAAATTGGATCAATTGTTTATTTTGAGGGAGTTAACGGAACTTTATCTTCTTTCTTTGTTAAAGCAATAGAAACTATTTATACCGTTTTAGATATTATTTTATCTAACAAAAACAATTCGGGCACCACAAGGGATGAACAAGAATTGTTTGTGAATTTGGCGAAGGATATAGAAAACGCTACCGGTGGGAATGAAACCCATGTGGATAGAGTGGCAAGGTATACTCATTTAATTTTAAAAGAAATGGGATATTTGGATTCTACCTGCGATTTGGTTTCAAATGCCGCTGCATTACACGACATAGGTAAAATTGCTATTCCCAATGAAATAATCAGTAAATATGGTTTGTTATCAAACAAAGAGCGTTCCATAATGAACAAGCATACGGAATATGGCAAAGAAATACTCGGGTCTATCGATAGTGAATTTATGAAAATTGCTGCCGATATTGCATCGGAACATCATGAACGTTATGATGGTAGTGGATATAATAAAAAATCCGGTGAAGAAATTAATATATATGCACGAATTGTTACGGTTGCCGACGTGTTTGATGCATTAACAACAAGACGATCATATAAAGAAGCTTGGAGTATAGATGATGCTGTAAACGCCATTAATCAGGATTCCGGAAAAATTTTTGATCCTAAAGTTGTTGAAGCGTTCAATAATGTTATTGGTAGCTTAAAGGAGAATATAAGTGAATAACGATAAGAACAACAATTTAAATTCTGCACAAGATTTTATAGTAGAGGAAAAAGACATCCGCTTTAACTCTGAAGCAGAGCAAGAAAAGAAAACAGACGATAAACTAAAAGCTATAAAAAAACCGCGCAAGGCGAAATGGTATTTTTTAATACCTGTGTTTTTTCTTGCTATTCTTTTATTTGTATTTATTGGATGGCATATCAAAGAAAAAAAGATTATCAACGTATGCCTTTTGGATAAAACAGTGCTTACGGTTGAGGAAGGTAACGAAATTAACATTGATTCCATATACCGAAAGCATCAAGGCTTCTATTGGTTGTTGGAACAAAAGAAATATACCTTTGAAGACAAGAGTTTTTATGATTATAAGAAGGACTATTTTGGACTTTTACTCGACGAAAACGGACTTTTAAATGGCAAACGAGAACTTTCAACGCTTGACTTCGTTCCGGATTTAATGTATATATCCGATGTTTATGGTGCGGTTGATGACACATACGGATATTATGATAGTAATTGGGCGAAAGATGGCGGAATTACAGTAGATGAGATGTCGGTTATTTCATATGCGTATGAAAACGGAGCTACTGTTGTTGCGGAAATGGAGTTGTTTAATTCAAGCATAGAAAGTTCGGTTTATTCGCAGTTGACAAGTCTTTGCGGCGTTAATCCTACAGGTTGGGTAGGTAGATATGTTTATGATTTACAGGATTTTTCCGACGTTCCGGACTGGGCTCCGCCAATGTACGAAGCGCAAGAAGGTGTTGAATGGCAGTTTGAGGGCCCTGGAATTATATTGGTTTCAAGTGAAAAAATAATAATATTAGAGCAAAAAACCGATTTTAATTCTAAAAATCTTTTACAGATCTACATTAACGATGAATATGAAAAAGAATTTAATCGTTGTAAAAAACTTAATTTTTACAACTGGTTTGAAATTGTTGAACCAACCTATGATTCTGAAGTTTTGGCCAATTTTGAATTTGATGTTAATGCTACAGGTATGGAAAAATTAAAGGGTGTTTTAAAAGCTCCCAGATTTGCTGCTATTGTTAGAAAAGTCGAAAAGGATAAAGCACCGGTTTACTATTTTTCGGGCGATTTTAACGATTATGTAGACCACGAAAATTATAATCGATTTTTGTTTGCTGATACAGTTTACAGATGGATTTCTTATGACATAGCAGGAGATATTAGCCATTTTTACTGGGAGTTTTACAATCCCTTTATGACTAAAGTTTTATCTAAAATTGAACATATTGACACAAAGACTGTATCGAGTGGTCCTGATGATATAAAGGTTACAGAAAATGCCTTTAGAATTTATAATGACGACAATTCCAAAAACTTCAAGCCTAAAGCAATTAGCATAAACGCAAATGAACCGGGTGTGAAAAAATATTCTAAAAATTATAATTTTTATGAGGAACTTGTTAAAGCGGCAGCTAATATGAATGCCGACACCATATTTGCCAAAGACCTATTGCCGGCTGAATTTTACAGGGCTGTTTATTCTCATAATTCAAAGCATAAGGATAATCCGATATATATTATTCAACAAATCTGTCCACCTGATAAACCAGGTGAGGCAGAATGGGAACAAAAGATTAAATACACCTTAGACGCTATTCATGGTGAGGGATCTGTTCCTGAAAGTGATACGCTTCAGAAATCGTCGTATTTTATTGATGTTTCCGGCTATGTTTTAGGTGTTGTAATAGATGGTATAAATGCCAATGATAACTACAACTATGACGGTGTGTACACCAAAGGAAACGAAAAAGAAGGATTTGGCGCGTATCTTTATGATACGGCTCAAAAATATAATATTGAAAAGTATGGAAAATATATAGCGATAGGTCTTAATGGTTATTCTGATAATATCAATAATATTTTTAAGGACAATACCTGTAAAAATGAATACTTCTTTTTAACTGTGGCTCATGACAGTGTTGTTTTAAAAGAAGGCGAAGATTATACCACAGTGTATAAGAAATTAAGCCAGGATGCTAATAACAGACTTTTAGTTACCGGTGTTGGTATTTCTTCAAATGTAGGTATTTACAATGTTGCCGGCACAACCGAAAAAGAACAAGGACAAAAAACTACAGAATTGCTTAAAAATATAGATAAGGCTGATGTCATCGGTGCGGTGGTTTTCGACCTTAACGATGATTGGTCGGCAGTATCAGAAAAAATGTATCCTTTTACTGTTCCGTCACAAAACAACCATTTGTGGCAGAATGTTGCAGATCCGGCACAAACAAGTGGCTTTGTGGCTATCAGTCCAAAAACACCCAAACAAACCGGAATTAATCTATCGGATGATGATAGGGTGCAAATGATGTCGCTTTCCGCGAACGAAGGTTATTTTTACATAACATTACAGCTTTTAACAGATATTGACCACTCGACTGAAAAATTTGTTGTTGGTATTGATATGTATCAACGCAACGATGGTGAGTATTATTACCTTACAGGATATACTCCAACATCACTTTCGGGCATGGAATTTGTAATCGATTTTGATTCGAAACAGGAAGCAGGTCTTTATGTAACAAAAAGTTATAATCGTTCGAACGGTGGATACAAAACCAAAGAAAGCTATACAGGTAAATACGATTTAGTATCAAAATTAAAATATGGTGGTTTTACAAGCAGTGATAATCAATTTTATCAAACGGGTTCAACCATCTACATTAGAATCCCTTGGTCTTGGCTTAATGTTACAGATCCATCATCAAAAATAGTGCTTAACGATGCCGAAGCCTTAGGTAATCAGGCCAAAACGGTTTCTACTAACGGCGCTATAGTTTCGGCACTTATCGCGGATAAGGCTACAAAAGATCAGTTGTATTTATTCCCCGAAACGAAGAATGATCCGGCATATAAAACATTTAAGTGGGAAACATGGGAAAAGTGCGAATATTCTTTCAGAGAAAAAGAAGGATACACTATACTTGCTAATTATTTCAGTTCTAAATAATTGGAGGTGTGACTTTGCAGTCAGAATGGATTGCTGTAATAGCAATAATTATTTGTTTGTTTATTTTAGGTTTAGAATATTTATGGTTAGCTATACTTTCCAAAAGACGTTCGGATATTTATGAAAAATATAAGAACGTTTCACTCAAAGTCACACAAATGGTAGAAGGGATTTTATATAGCCCTACTGTCAGTAGCCGACAAAACGAAATAAAAGCATTGAAAAAACTGATGGGAAACGATCATAAGATATTTGAGATGATAAGTGCTCAACTTTGCTTTTGGGAAGAATATGGCGATGAAAATACATTAGGAAACAAAACAGAAGTGATTGATGAGATCTACACTGAACTCGATCCGGAAAAATTATTTTCAGACCTGTTAAAAGCTAACAACAAGTACACTGTTGGCTATGCTTGTAGAAGACTTGCGGATTTTGATGCATATGATTATTTGAGTGACATTTATGAACTTTCAAAATGTAAAAATCGTGATGTTGCATATAATGCGGCTATGGCTTTGTCTCGTTATGGATATGCAGAAGGTGTTGCAGAATTTATTGTTAGAATAGAAAATGATAAAAAATATTCGTTTAGATTGGTAAATGAACTTTTTGATAATTTTAGTGCGGATAAGGCAGAACTTGCTTCAATGGTTTTTGATAAGTGCGAAGAATATATGAAAATCAATGTTATTAAAGCAATTTCTGATTATTGCTTATTTGAATTTGAACCAATGTATATTGAAGGAATGTCAAGTAAAAATTCCGCAATGCGTATAGCATGTGTTAAAGCATTAGGCGACTTGGCGAATCCTGAAAATGAGCAACTCTTGATAACTGCAACATATGATAAGGACTGGGTTGTACGCTCTTCTGCAGTAAAAGGGCTTGGAAAAATTAATACGCCGAAGTCTCTTGAGGGAATAAAAGAGGCAATTAAAGATAAAGAATGGTGGGTGCGTCAAGCAGCAGCCGGTGCTTTAATAAATAGAAATGTCAGTATATCGGACATAGAAGATATTCTCGGTGGTTATGATAAATACGCTGCCGATGCAGTGAAATATGCGTTGTACCGTTCAGTAGATATAAAGGAGGGATAGTATGGATTTATTGGGAATAATTCGTTATTTTATATCTTTCTTTAACTATTTTTGTATGGCGTTTACACTTTTATTAAGTATTATTTACATATTTCAGCTGATAATTTCTTTTATTAAAGTAAGAAAGAACAATAAGAAAAAGCAGTCTAACGATTTTGGAAGATATATTTCAAGTGAAAATCTATTGCCTGTATCTCTGCTTATTCCCGCGTATAACGAAGAGGAAAATGTTGTTTCTAATATAAAGTCTCTTATGAAAATGGACTTTCCTAATTTTGAAATCGTAGTAGTTAATGATGGTTCTACAGATGAAACACATAATAAAATAGTTGAAGCATTCGAACTTTACGAAATTGAGTCATCGATTAAAACCTCTATACCGACAAAGGAGGTCAGAGGCTACTATTACAATTTGAAATATCCGAATTTATTATACATAGATAAGGAAAACGGAGGAAAATCCGACGCACTTAATGCAGGAATTAATGCATCAAGCTATCCGTTATTCGTTTCTTTGGACGCAGACTCGCGTATTGAACCCGATGCGTTATTAAAGTTATCTGTTGAGTTTTTGAAAAATACAAATACTATCGTTGCCGGTGGACTTGTACGCATAGCAAACGGATTTAAAATTAGAGACGGACGACCGGGAGAATTTTTAATGCCACCTAAAATGGTTGAGCGTTTTCAGATTGTAGAGTATTACCGTTCTTTCCTTTCAGGTAGAGTAAGTTGGGGAATTACTAACTCCATGCTTATTGTTTCGGGCGCTTTTGGAGTATTTAAAAAGCAACCGGTTATTGAGGTGGGTGGTTATAAAACCAACACAATTGGTGAAGATATGGAAATTGTTGTTCGTTTGCATAGATATATGAAAAACAACAAAAGAAAGTATAAGATTATATTTTGCGAAGATGCAGTGTGTTGGACACAGGGGCCGATGTCTATAAAGGATATTAGAGGTCAGCGTCGCCGTTGGCAAATTGGTCTTTTAGATACGCTTATTTCTCACGCAAGTATGTTTTTAAATCCTTTTTATGGTTTCGTTGGCCTTTTTGCAATTCCTTATAACTGGATTTTTGAATTGTTTGGTGCAATAGTTGAGGTGTTGGGATATTTTATAATTCCGTTCTCACTTTTAATGGGAGAACTTAATATGTTCTTTTTTATTTGTTATTTGCTTTTGTCTGTTTTGCTTGGTATTATTTTGTCGGTTGGCAGTTTGATATTGGAGCAGCATACTAAGAAAAACGAAATGACACCAAAGCAGTGTATGAAACTATCGCTATATGCAATTTTGGAAAATTTCGGTTACAGACAACTTATAACCTTGTTTAGAGTGGAAGGAGTTTTAAAATATCGAAAACTTAGAAAAACCTGGGGTAAAATAAAAAGAAAGGATGTTGAGCAATGAAAAAAACGGTTATTTCGGTTGTTGCAACCTGCTTAGTTTTATTTTTAATGGCACAGCTAGGTTGGCTTGAACTGTTCGGCGTCCATGGGTTATCGTTTTATACAAAGAAAAAAGATAAACCAGCTGCTGAAAATAATAGTTATGAATATTATACCGATTCAACAATAAATATAAGTTATCGTTTTAAGGCAGAAGGCGACTATTTATATATCTATGAAAACGGGGATTGGCAAGAACTGTTTATTGTGGGTGTTAATATTGGTGCAACAGAGCCTTCGCTTTTCCCGGGTGACCTCACAATTTCATACGATACATATTTGCGTTGGTTTTCCTATATTAGCGATATGAATGCCAACTCGATTCGTATATACACTCTTATGCCACCACAGTTTTATCAGGCGCTTGATGATTTTAATAAATCTGCCGAAAAACCGCTGTTTTTATTTCAAGGCATTTGGATGAACGAGGACGACATTGAAAGAATTGCTGATATTTACGCGGAAAACGAAAAAATTCTTCAAGATTTCAAGGCAGACGCGTTGACATTGGTAGATGTAATTCACGGAAATGCCAAGGTAGCTGAAAGTCCGGGTGAAGCATTTGGTTCTTATACCGCAGATGTTTCAAAGTGGCTTGCAGGTTGGATAGTGGGAATTGAGTGGGATCCCAATTTTGTTATAAATACAAACAATCAACATCCTGATAAAAATACTCACGATGGCGAATATTTATATACCCAAACGGCAACTCCTTTTGAGGCGTTTTTGTGTCGTGTGGGAGATGAAATGGTAAAGCACGAAACAGATAAATACTCGTTTCAAACTGTGATCGCATTCAGTAACTGGATAACTACTGATCCACTTATTCATCCGAATGAACCGCACGTTGATGAGGATAAAACCTCTGTTAATGTTGAAAATATAAAGTGCAGAAAATTTGGTCCCGGAATGTTTGCATCATATCATATTTATCCATATTATCCTGATAGTCTTAACTATCAAGAGGATTATTTAGAAAACGTTGATGAAAACGGAAAGGTAAATACATATTCAGCTTATTTGGAAGACCTTAAACTTGCACACACCATACCTATCATTGTTGCGGAGTTTGGTATACCGACTTCTCGAGGTATGGGACACGAAAGTGTTATGGGATATAATCAAGGTAAGGTTGATGAAAATGCACAGGGCGAAATGCTTGTGCACATGTTCCAGTGTATTAAAGATGCTAAATACGCAGGAGGAATAGCATTTACCTGGCAGGATGAATGGTTTAAGAGAACATGGAACAATGTTATGTTTGATATTGCCGATAGAAGACCTTTTTGGTCGAATATTCAAACTACTGAGCAATGTTTCGGTTTGCTTAGCTTTGATCCCGGTAAATTTGACGTTACTTGTCAAGTTGATGGCGACGTTAGTGACTGGGAAGGTGTAGTTCCGATAATTCAGAATACTCAGGGAAGTTTGTATTATAAAACAGATGAACGATATGTTTACCTTATGTTGGATGCAAAAGATTATAACTTTGAGAAAGATACTTTATTAATTCCAATTAATACAATAGATGGTCAAGGCAATTTAAAATCTAATAACGATAATGTTACTTTTGATAAAGATGCCGATTTTTTGATTTATATAAATGGAAAAAATAATTCACATATTTATGTGGATGCGTATTATGATGCATTTAATTATTATTTTGCTGAATCGAAAATGTTGACCGATTTTAAGGCTTTAGAGAGTGCAAACGTTAAAAATAGTGGCGTATTTACAAAAATGAATATGTGCTATGGCTATAATTTAACTGTAAAAGGAACAAAAGAAGTTGTGCCTGATAAAGTTTTTGAAACCGGGAAACTTCAGTTCGGAAACTCTAATCCAAATGCAGAAAATTATGCTTCGCTTACAGATTTTTGCTATAATAACGGCAAATTGGAAATTCGTATACCTTGGCAGTTGTTAAATGTAATGGATCCATCCACAAAGCAGCAAATTTCAAATTTTTGGAACGAACAAGTAATCACACCGCAAGATTTTGAAGTTTTTGATATTGGATTTGCATATCGCAGCAATAATGAACGTGTTTCGATTTCACTTTCTGGAGTAATTGATTATAAAGAGTGGAAAACACCTACTTGGCATGAGAGATTAAAACCCGCATATTATCAGTTGAAAAATTATTTTTCTACTTCGAAGGAGTAAGAAATGAAAAAAGCGATTTCTATTTTCCTTTGTTTGATAATGTTGCTATCGTTTTCAGGGTGTGATAACAACAAAGAGGAAAAAAACGATAAGGTTAAGTACCCAATAATTCCTCAAAACATTGAACTTCCTCAAAGCAAAACAAATTATCATTTTTACGCATCACAAAACGGATATTTTTATAAAAGCGATGGAAAACCTATTTATATTAACGGTGTAAATATTGGTCTTACTACTGCAACTACAAACCTTGATAACCCAAATGTATCCTATGATACTTATATGAAATGGTTTTCACAGATTAGTGAAATGAATGCCAATACGGTTCGTGCATTTACGGTTATGAATCCAAATTTTTATAACGCGTTATATGATTACAATTTCAATAATCCTGATAAGCAACTGTATTTAATACAAGGCATTTGGTTTCCGGAAAATTTGATGTATGAACTAAAAGATGCTTTGGAAAGTGATGAAATTTTAATTGGCACTTTCAAAAGATCAGCAAAGGAAACGATTGATATTATTCACGGTAACAGTGATTACACAACTTACGGAGAGTTTTCGCCTGCGATTTATGAGAAGAATGTTTCAAAATATGTTATTGGATATATATTGGGACTAGAATATCCGGCAGAATTTGTTGTTGAGACAAATGCATCTCACCCTAACGAGGCAATGTATGAAGGTGATTTTCTTTACACCGATAGTGACTCGTCTCCATTTGAAGCGTTTTTATGCGAAGTCGGAGATACACTTGTTGAATACGAAACTAAAACGTATTCACATCAGACACCGATTGCTTTTCTAAATTGGCAAACTCTTGATGTTTTAGAGCATCCAAATGAACCTTTTCCCGAAGAAGACGAAGTATCGGTAAATACGGAAAACATTCTTTCAAAATCTGAATATGCTACAAATCAATTTGCGGCGGTAGATATTTATCCATATTATCCTGAATTTATGAATCATCAAAAAGAGTATTTAGATTATAAAGACGAAAACGGCAATTCTGATCCGTATAGAGCCTATTTGCGTGATCTTAGGAAAGAGTATTCTATGCCTGTTTTAGTGGCAGAGTACGGTCTTTCAACAGCGAGAGGCGTAGCGCATCTATCTGTAAACGGATATAATCAAGGAGGACTAACAGAAGACGAGCAAGGGAAATATGTATCCCAAATGTCTAAAAGTATTGCATTGGAAGGTTATTGCGGCGGATTGGTTTTTTCGTGGCAGGATGAGTGGTTTAAACGCACTTGGAATTGTGAAATGTTTTATCCCGACAATCCAACCGATAGAACCTATAACTTATCTTCCGCTGAACAGGGATATGGTTTAATAAGCCATGATGTGTCCACTGTTTATCCTGATGGCGATTTTTCCGACTGGGTGAATACTGACTATATTCCAAACACAAAGCTTAAAGTGCAGTATGATTCGAATTATATGCACATTTACGCCAAATTACCTGAAGATTTTGATTTTAGCAAAGATACCTATTATATACCTATTTCTATTTTGGGTATAGGAAGCGATTTTGCTAAAAATGGTTTGAGTTTTAATCAAAAAACCGATTTTTTAATTGAAATAAATGGGAAAGAAAATACTCGCATTTTATGTGATGAATATTACGATTTGTTCGGCTATAAATATGGCGTAATAAAAAAGATTTTTTCTAATAAAGCGAATTTACAAAAAAACACCGGTAATTATACCGAAATCAATACATTTGTTTCTAATGAAATGTATTTGCCTGAAAACGAGTTATATGTAGAGCCAAAGTATTACGAAAGCGGTCTTTTAAGATTTGGTAATGCTAATCCTGATAGCAAGGATTATAATTCTCAGGCGGATTTTTATTGCAAAGACGGAGAACTGGAAATCCGTATTGCGTGGTATCTTTTAAATGTTGCAAATGCAAGACTAGGCATTTGTATGTCGGAATTCACGTCGGATAAGGTGGAATATACCGATATAAAAGATATATCTATCGGTTGTGGTGAAAAAGGTGAAATTTCTCTTTATTCTGCAAGTTTTTCTCCTTTAGGCGATATAAAAATTAATGAGCGTTTGAAGAAGTCTTATTATATACTAAAGGAAACCTTTGCAAATATTAAAAGACAGGTTATATTATAAGTAAAGTTATAGTGATTATGAAATACTTATACTAAAAAACAAAGACACACCATTAAGGTTCACTTTATCGGTGTGGGAGTCATTGTAATCCCCGATGGAAAGACAATTCTTGAAACCTATGAAGAAATCCGCAAAAATCCGCCACGAGTGGCGTGAAAGAGAAATACGGTGTAGCCCTTATCGGCTACACCGTATCCTACATACCCCGACTGTCCTTAGCCACCTCTGGCTAATTCGGCGGGGCTTTTGCATTAAAAGGCTTATTTCAGGTTGTTCTCGTACTGCTCGATCATCTTCTTGACCATCTGGCCGCCGATAGAACCAGCCTGCTTCGCGGTCAAATCGCCGTTGTAGCCCTGCTTCAAGGTCACGCCGACTTCGTTGGCGGCTTCCATCTTGAAACGGTTGAGGCCTTCGCGAGCCTCGGGAACCATACTGTTCTTGTTAGACATACGTTACACTCCTCAAAACTTTTCGGCAAAATGCCGTTGTATTTTTTCTTGCGTTTGCAATAGTAGTGTACGTTGTTCCGTTTCAAAAATGTGTGTCAATTTGTGTCAATTTTTTGGTCTTATAAATCGTCTGCATCCTGTTCCGGCACTTCGTTATCTTGTGCCATACCGGTGTAACTGCCGAGGATATCCGAAAGGATCTCGCCTTTGCCTTGTTTCGGCAATGTTTTTGCAATGCGCTCGGCAGAGTTGGTTGGTTTTTTCTTGTCCATAGGATCAGCCTCCTTCAATGGTAGTATGTGGGTAAGTGCCGCAAATATGCAAAAAACCGTCCTACAGGGCGGTGTTCTTTGATAAATAAAAAATTATCTGCGAGTTTGATGACGCTGGCTTGCAAAAAATATTTCACACCGCAGCCACAGTCACCCTACCATTCGTCTACCATATCGGTTGATTTTTTATAAAAACTTCTATTCCACATGCGTTCATTCTACAAAAGACACCCTTTCCTGTGTGCTATAGTTTTACTATACCAGCTTGTCGCGCAAAACAAAACGGACGAAAGGATTTAAATTTTGTACCTTTGGTTGGTTGCATTTATTGTGGCGGCGCGGCGTATAGATGTGTCAGGAAACTATAGTCGAAAGGAATGACTGTTCAAATGATTGACTTTTATCCCGAAGGTGTGTTGTTAAACACGGCAGGCAATCGCCGCCGCACTGAGACGGCGGGAGCGTTGGCGGAGGCGTCCGCGAGCGGCGAGATTGTGGAAGCGCGGGCGGTATTGTGCGACAACGATCACAATTTGTATGTGGAATTACCGTGTATGGAAGGGATCATCCCGCGTGAGGAGGGAGCGCTGGGCATTGCGGAGGGCACCACCCGCGATATTGCGCTGATCTCCCGCGTGAGCAAGCCGGTGAGTTTTATTGTGACAGGGTTTGAATACACGCCCAATGGCGAGCGGCGTGCTATTTGTTCACGGCGCGCCGCACAACAAAAATGCCGCGATGAGTATTTGGCGTTTTGCCGACCGGGGGATGTGATCGCGGCGCGGGTGACGCGTCTGGAAAGTTTCGGTGCGTTTTGCGATATCGGTTGCGGTATTCCCGCGCTGTTGCCCATTGCGAGTATTTCGGTGAGCCGTATTGCGCACCCTGCCGATCGGTTATTTGTGGGGATGGATATTCATTGCGTCATCAGTTCGGTGGAGGGCAGCCGCATTTGTTTGTCCCAGCGGGAGTTGTTAGGCACATGGGAAGAGAACGCTGCTTTGTTTACGCAGGGTGAAACGGTAGCGGGCATTGTTCGTTCGGTGGAGGATTACGGCGTTTTTATTGAATTGACGCCCAACCTGGCGGGACTAGCCGAGCCGCGCGACGGCGTGCGTGTGGGGCAGTATGCGGGGGTATATATCAAAAACATTTTGGCAGAAAAAATGAAGCTCAAACTGGTACTCATTGATGCGCAGGATTCGGCAGAGTTGCCGCCGCCATTGAAATACTTTATCACGGAGGGGCATATTGACCGTTGGCAATATTCGCCTGACGGGTGTCGCAAAGTCATCGAAACAGTATTTAATGGATAAAGGAAAGAGCATCCCGATTTATCGGGATGCTCTGCGACGTTTTTGGGGTTTCTTCGGCGCGTTCCGTGCGGGAGCAGGACGCGGCGGCGCCGGGACTAAGCAATGCTTGCCGCTGCCGATGAGATCGGTACGTCCGGCGCGGCGCAACGCATCCAGTACAATGGCGCGGTTTTCGGGGCGGAAATATTGCAACAATGCCCGTTGTTGTGCCTTTTCCTTGGGGGTGCGCGGTACGTACACGGGTTGCATCGTATACGGGTCGAGCCCTGTATAGAACATACACGTGGACACGGTACCGGGGGTGGGGTAGAAGTCCTGCACCTGTTCGGGGTGGAGCTTTTCGCGCTTTAAAAACAGAGCGAGCTCTATGGCATCTGCCAAGGTGCTTCCCGGGTGGGACGACATCAAATACGGCACCAAGAACTGTTGTTTGCCCACGGCTTGCGTGAGCTCGTAAAAGCGCTTCTTAAAGCGCTCGTAGACTGCGATCGGGGGTTTGCCCATACACGAGAGTACCCCGTTTGAACAATGCTCAGGCGCCACCTTTAATTGCCCGCTGACGTGGTGTTCCACCAGTTCGCGGAAAAAAGATTCATCTTGATCGTAGATCACGTAGTCGAACCGAATGCCCGAACGAATAAACACCTTTTTGACTTTGGGCAAGGCGCGCAGTTTGCGAAGCAACGACAGATAATCGCTGTGGTCCACCCGCACGGCGGGGCACTTGGTGGGGGCTAAACATTTTTTGTCGGGGCACACACCGACGTTAAGTTGTTTGTCACACGCGGGGAAGCGGAAGTTGGCGGTGGGGCCGCCGACGTCGTGGATATAGCCTTTAAAATCGGGCATTGCCGTGATCAGCTTGGCTTCTGCCAACACCGATTCGTGACTACGGGCTGTGATGCAACGGCCTTGGTGGTACGCCAGTGCACAGAAATTGCACGCGCCGATGCAGCCGCGGTTGTGAATGATGGAGAACTTAACTTCTTCAATACCCGGCACGCCGCCCTGCGCTTCGTACGAGGGATGATAATTTCGCATAAACGGCAGGCCGTACACGGCGTCCATCTCCTCGGTCGTCAGCGGCGGCGAGGGAGGATTTTGAATGACGATACGGTCGCCGTGGCGTTGGATAACGACTTTTCCGCGCATCGCATCGTGCTCTTGTTGTTGAATACGGCATGACTGCGCATACAGTCGTTTTCCTGGTTCGGTGGGTTCGCTTACCGCTTCAAAGCGGGGGCACTCCTTGACGGGGGCGGGTTTATAATCCACCGTGCGCACCGCGTAGCACGTACCGCGGATATCGGTCAGATCGCGGATGTTTTCGCCGTCGCGCAGGCGGTTTGCCAGTTCCACGATGTGCTTTTCACCCATACCGTACATAAGGAGATCGGCACCAGAGTCCAGCAGAATGGACGGGCGCACGCGATCGTCCCAATAGTCGTAGTGCGCGAAGCGGCGCAAGGAGGCTTCCACGCCGCCGATCGCGAGCGGGGTGGTGGGGAACAGGCGGCGCAAGGTCTGGCTGTAAACAATGACGGCGCGATCGGGGCGCGCGCCCGCGCGACCGCCGGGGGTGTAGGCGTCTTCACTGCGGCGTTTTTTGGCGGCGGTATAATGTGCCACCATCGAGTCAATATTACCGCTGTTGACGAGAAACGCGTACCGCGGTTCACCGAAGCGGGCGTAATCTGCGTCACAGCGCGGTTGCGCGATGATACAAACGCGATAGCCCGCGTGTTCCAGTACGCGCGAGATGATGGCTGTTCCGAACGAGGGGTGGTCCACATACGCGTCACCCGTGACAATAATAAAATCGGCGCGGTCCCATCCACGCTCGCGCATCTCTTTGGTTGTGATCGGTAAAAACGGCATCGTATCACCCCTTTGGGTCTATTGTAGCATATTTGGTGTCGTGTTGCAAGCGAGTATAAACGTAAAAAAATGTGAATTAGGGGTTGCAAAACGTTTCAAAAAAGTGTAAAATATCTATGCTCGTTGTTACGAGTGACATCCGCCCGTGGCGAAGCTGGATATCGCAGTGGATTCCGATTCCAAAGGCCGGGGGTTCGAATCCCTCCGGGCGGGCCAACAAAAAGCCCAATTTGTCTAACAGACAATTTTTGCTTTTTTGAGTGATATTTGCCTTCGGCAAACGATGTCGCTTACACTAACGATGACGGCTTCGCTTAATGATGTCGCTTCGCTAATGTTTTCGGGCAAACATCGCATCATTGCGAATGAAATGAGTAACATCATTATGCGAAGCATAACATCATATCGGCGTCAGCCAAGATATGCTGAGTACGACGGTTACGGGTGCACAATACTGAGCTATTCAAGCATCAAATATATTGAGGTAATAGTATGACAAGGCAAGGATTTTGAATATATCTACATCTAAAGATATTATGAAAGCATTTGCAGAGCATCGTGAATTGTGGGATGAGGATACAAGTAACCATCTAAAGCAAATCAAGCGAAAAGAGAACGAAGCAAGGTTCAGTGATGCGGATGTGCTTTACACTCCGCCGAAAAATAAAAAGTTCTGAAAGCAAAGGAGAATACAAAATGACATTTGATTTTGATGCTCTTTCAAAAGAGTTTAAAATATTTTATGATGCTTTTTCTCCCGAAACCTATGGTGTTTCTATGGGGCGTTCGGCTGAGTATGCTGCTATAGAGTTTGATAACCTTTCTGATGAAGAAAAAGCATTAATTGATGAATGGTTTTTTGAACTTTTCGAAGAAGAAAAAGAGTATTATGGTATTCCTTATCTTTGGGTTGTTGAAAAATTAAAGGATGTTCGTTTCGTTCCATTAATTAAAGACTATTATAAAAGATTGAAAAAACGGCACAACAAAATTGTTGAAACGAACATAGACGGTAAAATAATTAGGGCACGCTCAAATTTCACAAGCGAATTGGTTTTGTGTAAAAAAGTTATAAAATCTCTTAAATCTAAAAGGAAATAAAGCGATGATATGCAGGGATTCGAACACATAGGTCAAAAAATCAAAAGTGTTCGGATTTGTGCTGCCTTTCCAAAAAAGCAGAACAAACGCGGGCGAACCGAACGGTTCGCCCGCGTTCTTTTGTTGTTATTACGGGATTACGGCAATAGAGAGCATATCGTCCTTGATAACCAATATGTTCAGGGATTCCGTGATGCAGAAAGCATCCAGTTGTCCGATTTCATCGTAAGGTAAGATTTGTTCACCGGTTTCTCTTATGTACAAACCGCATGTTGTTGCTACGAAGTTCTCATCTACATAGAGCATACCGGAAGGGTAGATGCCGGTATACTGTGTGGTTACACGCGAGACTTGGGTGGCGTTTAATTCGAACTCGCCCCAATACAACGAGTCGCCTTGGAGAAATGAGGTGCGTTTACCATTTGAATATCCGTAGTTATCTTTTTTGTAGACGGATTGCAGTGTCAAACTTTCTATATCGTAGCAGAACATTGTACTGCTGGAAGAACCCGATTCGCTGATGTATACCAGTTTGTCCTTTGTATTCACCAGCACGTCTGCTTGGTAGAAGGAATATCCGCTATTCGGTAGGATATTGGTCTCTTGCCGGGTTTTCATATCGTACCGATAAGCATCTACGTGCTGATCGTCCTCTGTGTAGAAAATGTAGTTGTCGTACACGTCAAATGAAGAGACGGGATGATCGAAATACAGTGTCTCTTTTACTTTCAGAGTTGTTTTATCGTGGATCTTGATGCAAGACAGATCGGGATAGGAGATCCACAATTCATTGCCGTAGCAATGAAAATCTGCGGGGCGACCGCTCAACTGGACATCTGTTTTGATAGTACCTTTATTGGTGTCGAACAGCGCATAGCGGTTGATTTTTTGAAAGATAGCGTGTACCATATCACCTTCTACAAACCAGTTTACAACGCGACCGTTTAGCGTGAAGTTGTACGTCATCCCCTCTTCGGTATCGTCGATTGGGGGGAGTGTAGGCGTGGTGGTTGTGGTTGTAGACTTTTTCGTGGTGGTTGTCGTAGTTTTGGTGGTGGTTGTCGTAGTTTTGGTGGTCGTGGTGGTAGGCTTTTTCGTGATGATCGATGTTAACAACGGTTTGTGGGTGATTGTGGGTTGGGCGATGTTCGTGGATTGTGTGGTAGTCGGCTTTGTGGTAGTTGTTGTCATCACTTGCGCCGATTCCTTATGGGAAGTGTTTTGCGATTTCGTTGTTACGGAGGGCGTGGTTGTGGTGGTAACGGTGGCTTGCCCGTTGGTCATGGTGGTGCCGGCTGGTTCCGACCAGGTGCAAGCGGCACACAGGCTGAGGCACAGTGTGATGATCGCAACCATCGCGGTAAGTTTGACAGATCTTTTCATACAATTCCTCCGTTCGAGTTGTTTATAACATAATTCTACAACAAGAAATGCGAAAAGTCAATGAAAATAGCGCGAGCAAACCATTCGGTTTGCCCGCGCTTTTTTGTAGGATTATTTATTCAAGTATTTAGCGACTTCGGCCGCGACCAATTTGGTGAGGAGCTCAATGCTATTGGCCGAGACGGCGGAAGAGGCGGCGTTGTCGGCTTTTCCGTCACTGCTGAAGAGCTTCATTTTCTTCATGCTCTCCTGCTTTACGGCTTCGACAGCCGCGGGGATCAAGTCGATCAAGCCCTTATCCATACTCGAGAACTTCTTGAACTCGGCTTCGACAGCGGCAACGTTGATATCGGTGAAGATGTTCACCTTGCTGATACCTTCTTTGATAGCCAGCTTGAAGTCGTTATCCGTCAAACCGGAACCGCCGTGCAATACCAGCGGAACATCGACGGTTTTGGCGATGGTGCGGATTCTCTCGAAATCGAGTTTCGGGGGCAGTTTGTAAGCGCCGTGGGCATTACCGACGGCGATTGCCAGCGCGTCCACGCCCGTTTTTTGTACAAAGTCCTTAGCGAGTTTCGGATCGGTGAAGAACTTCGACGGGTCGGCCAGATGCGAACTGCCTTCGGCGGAACCTTCGTTGTCACCCACGTGGCCCAACTCACCTTCGATGGTGGCGCCGTAGGAGTGAGCGATGTCTGCCATTTCCTTCACCTTACGCACGTTTTCCTCGTACGAATCGGTGGAGCAGTCGTACATAATGGAGCTGAAACCGAGTTCCAGCGCTTTAAGGCAGGTGTCGTAGGTGAGACCGTGGTCAAGATGCACGACAACCGGCACAGATGCTTTCTTCGCCATTGGAATGAGGTAGTACGAAACCTCTTCCAACGGGCCGTAGGGGAGAAGGATCTCCGCAGTACCCATAATGACGGGAGAGCGGGTGGATTCGGCGGCGCTGATAATACCGCGAGCCAATTCCAAGTTTACCGCGTTGAACAGACCGACGGCGTATTGGTTGGCTTTGGCGGGGCGGAGCACCTCGTTCATATTCACTAACATATGGTTTTCCTCCAATGCATGGATACGGGCGTGTCAATTGCACAATTCGCACAGACGACTTGCGTCGTCGATGATACCGATGATGGCGGCGTCTACCGCGACATCCGACATAGCACAGCCGATGCGTGCCGCACTGCCGAGAGCGACCAGCACATCTTCGCCGATACCGGCGCCGACGTTGTCGATCGCGATGATCTTGGTGGCGACAGACATTTGCTTGTACGGTTCCACGATCAACAGTTTGTTGCCCGTTAAATTTTCATTCTTACGTGTGGCAACCACGTTGCCGATCACTTTACCTGCTATCATACCGAGTCACGCAATGTGAGAAACGGCTTATTTAATAGAAGGAAGGATCTTCTCGACGTCACCGTGAGGTCTCGGAATGACGTGGGTAGCAACGATCTCGCCCAACTTGGAAGCGGCGGAACCGCCCGCCTCGACAGCGGATTTCACGGCACCGACATCGCCGCGCACCATAACGCTCACCAAACCGGAACCGATCTTCTCGGTGCCGATGAGGGCAACGTTCGCAGCTTTGACCATCGCATCAGCAGCTTCGATTGCGGCAACCAGACCGCGGGTTTCAATCATACCTAAAGCTTCTTGTGACATTGTAATTTCCTCCTTGACAGTTATGGGACTGTTATTTTTTTGAGTTTTTGTTTCAGCCTGTGTGGCTGTTTTTGTCTTTTGGGGTGTGGCTTTTTCCGCCATATCCGTCACCGCCTACTTACAGTTTGGGCAGGATCTTTTCCACATCGCCGTGGGGGCGGGGAATCACGTGAGTGGCAACGAGTTCACCGAGCTTGGAAGCGGAGGAAGAACCGGCTTCGACAGCAGCTTTCACAGCGCCGACGTCGCCGCGAACCATCACGCTTACCAAACCGGAACCGATCTTTTCGGTGCCGATGAGGGTAACGTTAGCTGCTTTGACCATTGCATCCGCCGCTTCAATCGCGGCAACCAGACCACGGGTTTCTACCATACCTAATGCTTCGAGTGCCATTTTTCATACCTCCAAAAATTATTCGTTAATGATCGCGATCTTAAGGCCTTCCATCTTCAAGTTGGTGATGTGGGCTTCGTTGATCTGAGACAACGGGAATTTATGCGTGATGAGCTTGTGCATCGGCAAGCCGATACCCTTAGCTCTCTTCAAGAAATCAAACGTGGTGGCGTAATCGCGCAGGGTATATACCCACGAGCCCACCGTGGTGATCTCTTTGGAACAAATATCAAAGTGCGGGTTGATGGTGGCGTCGCCGCCGTTGATGAA
>JAZRIJ010000068.1:0-20821 GCA_045645205.1 Eubacteriales bacterium | reverse complement strand
GTTTTTTTATGAAGAAGAGCAAAAAAATTATTATTTTGGCAATATCTATAGTGTTTGTTATAGGCACTGTTGCAGTTGCTGCCGGAGCAGTGCTTCAAAACGATTTAGCTAAGGATATTATTGAGAGTATTGTAAAAGGAGAGACTGATTTGGATACGCAGGATTTAAATGACGACAATAAGGTAGATATTCTTGACGTGATTTTGGCTGTTAAGCTTGACGGTCCGTTATTGGCAACTTTGGAGCTTGATGATAAATCATACGGTACAATAGATTTTGAAAAATCTACATTTACTTATACGGTAAATCTTCCTGCGGGCAGACCAAGAATTCCGAAACTGATAGCAACTGCGGAAGATGGCTTAACTATTGATTATCAGCAGGCAACTATTTCTGACACTGAAAGCGAAGGCATCGCAAAGGCAACTGTTTCCACTGGCAGTAAGTCGAATACATATATGGTCAAATTTATCCGTGCCGCTGTTGCTGAAGAAAAAGCAACAATTGAACTTCAGTATGATGACAGATGGACATTTAAGCCTGCTGGAGCTGTTAGTTTTACATCTTCAGACGAATCTCTGGCAACTGTTGATACAGACGGTGTTATTCATGCAAAAGCTGTAACTGGTGAAGAGATTAAAATTACAGCCAAAGATGCTAATGGAAGTGAAATTGACACGCTCACAATTTCCAAAATTCACAAAGCGACTATAAATCTTTTCTTTGTGACAGGTCAAAGTAACTCACAAGGATGCTATGACTATACTTATTCGGATTTAAATGGTGACGGTGAAATTAATACGCTTGAAAAAAATAAACAAAAAGCAGAACAAGCATTAGAACAACTTGAAAAAGTTGACCAACCTATACGAAAAGGTCAGGTATATAGTTTTGATGTTTATCCATACCTCGCTGATAACGATTTTATTGATAAAAATTTGGTTGCATCCGGATCAACATGGTATGACTGAAAGACTATAAGCGTTCTGGTTTTGCTTCTGCTTTAGGTAAAAAATACTATGAACTTTCAGGTGAAAAGGTAATATTCTTGCAGACAGGGTATGACGGTTCACCTATTGAAAGATGGCTTGATCCCACTAAGGACGATCTTGCTGAAACGTATTTTAATCATTATACAGCAACCTTTAAGGCATATCAGAAGCTTACAGAGACAAAAATTTTGGGAGAAAACAATGACAAGTATTTAACAGAGCTTTATGAAATTAATCACAGAGCAAATTTCTGGTTGCAGGGCGAGTCATGTATGTCATTATCATGGAAATATTGGACAGCTACCGGTAATCCTTATGGTTACATGAATCCCACAGCTGCTGGAAGAGATCTTCTTACAGATGAAGATTACGCAAATATGTTTCTTAAAGTTCATGCGAATATGAAAAATGATTTTGGAATAGAAACAAATAATATTCTTCTTGTAAGGGCAACTCAAGGTGTTTCGAGTTCTGAAAATCGAGAGCTCCAGCTTCTTACAGATATTAATGAAATAAGAGCAGCGCAATATTATCTTGGAAATAATAATCCCGAGATTGCTATTGTTTCAAGAATATCAGATATAGCGAGAATGTACACTTCGAATGATAAAACAAGCGAAGGTTATGGCTATATGGGCGTAGGTAATGTTCATTACAACCAGATAGGACACAATGCAAACGGTGTTGCTGCGGCTACAAATTATTTTAAAGCATTGGATGCAGATACAAACAGCTCCGTGAGATCTGTTGAAATTATTGACACCAACGGAAGAACCAGACTTGGAAGTGATAAAGTTTTTGAAATGGAAGTAAACCAGACAAAACGTCTTGCGGCAATGGCGCTTCCGGAATATTCAAGATCTGATGTGAAATGGGAATCTTCCAATGTAAATGTTGCAACAGTAGATCAATATGGACTTATTACAGCAGTAGACATCGGTGAGACAACTATTACTGCAACTTCAGATAATGGAAAATCGAATAGTGTAAAGGTTGTGGTATATGAAGTTAGGGAAATAAATATAAACTATAGATGGGATTTTAATGACCTAACGGAAACAAATGGTAATAATCTTTCGCTTTCGGACTTGGCATCCGCCACAGGAAATAATTATACGATTGATAAGGAAAATGGCATTTATTCAACAACAAGCAATCTTTCCGATGGTGAAAGACCTGATTTCACTGTTGAAAAACCTTTTACATTTGACAGTGAGCATAATTGGTCGATAGAATGGAGATATTTCGCCAAGGAGGGCAGAGCCGCAACTCTTATGGGACAGACTCCAATTGCAGAAAATACATCTACATTAGCTGGATATATTTATCTTTTATATACTACAAAATGGAGCGAAAGCGCCGGATATCCTTTAAGGTTTGTTCCTCAGGAAGGCAATGTTATTAGTCTCAATTATGGAGATAAAAGGGATCTTAATACAAGTATGAACACCTGGAGACTTTCATACGATGTGTCAACAAAGACAATGACTCTGAAGGTATCTGTTGATAATGGTATTACATGGGATGATGTAAGTAGTGCAAAGACAGGAACATTTAAAACTACTATAACGAACTTGTTTGGCAGACAGAATGCAAAAGGTTCAGGAAACTTTACGGGTTCTGTGGACTATATTGATGTAAAGACTGTAGAAACAGTTCGTGTAACAGAAGAAACGAATTAACATTTTTAGCAGCATTGCGGGATGCGGTTATAGCTTCTTGGAGTGTGTAAATTATGTTAATGTTTATACCAAAAGAAAAAATATTTGGATAAATATAAAAAAGCCCTTCGGGGCTTTTTGTGTTGGTAAAAATATTTTTAATTTTCTTTTTTACCACTTTCTTTGCGGAAAGAAAGTGGAGCAAAGAAGCCGTACGGGGAGGGGAGTTCCGATTCTCCCCTCCCCGTAACCCCTCCTCTCAAACGGCCAAAGGTTTTCCCCCTTTGGAATCCTCCCGTTTTGTAATTTCCAATAAAGTACATTGATTTTCTTGCACAAGCTTTATTTACCGTCATCCTGAGAGGAGGGCGATTTTTGCCCGCAGTTGAAGGATCTCATTAAATTATCGGAGACATTATGGGGTTCTTCGACTTCAACGGTTAAGCCGTTTTTGCTCAGAATGACGAGAGCAGAACGGTCATTTTGAGCAAGCAACACATACTAATGTTCTTTGCCAAAAATTAAGGCGAGTCGAAAAATCCCATTAAGTTTTTGCGGACTTTTATGAGATCCTTCGACTACGGCGGCTTATACCGACTCGGGATGACGAGAGCATTATAAATGACCGTTTCTTTAAAATTTTGCTCTTAATTCAATAACCTTACCTATAATACAGATGGGAAGTTCTTCGATCTGCTCATTATTATAATACATAGGTTCATATTTTGGGTTGGTGGATATAAGCATAATTCCATCGGGGCGTTTTTTGATTTTTTTACAGGTAGCTTCGCCGTCGCCGACCATAACGATACCTATTTCCCCCGAATTGACATCGGGCTGCTGTCTTACGATAACGATGTCTCCCCTTGACATTTTCGGTTCCATACTGTCACCGTTAATACGTAGAGCAAAAAACTCGCCCGTGGATGCCAACCCCTCGGGAATTTCCTCCCATGTATCACAATCGGCAACATCAATATATTCTTGAACCGCTGTAATAGGTGTACCTGCCGCAACATTACCCAAAACAGGGATTTTTACAGCTCCCTTATGTTTTTTTTCTTCATGTTCACCCACAAGATAGCTTGTGGATACACAAAATATGTCGGCTATCTTTTGCAGGGTAGACATTCTGGGTATCTTAATATCGTTTTCCCAGGTGGAGACCGCTTTATCCGACAGTCCGAGAAGTTTGCCGAACTCTGCCTGAGTATAACCCTTTTTCTCACGCAAATGCTTTATTCTCTTTCCTATTGTCATAAATATTATCACTCCCTCTAATAGCATTGTATACTAAAAGTAGAAAAAAGTCAAGAAGTTTTAAAAAAATTCTACCAAAAGTATTGACATTCTACTTAAAGTGGAGTATAATATACCCGTAAGCTAAACAAACGGAAGGGGTAAAAAATATGAATAACTACATTGACGAAAGAGTTTTACCTTATAGGAGACCTCAAACACCTAAAAATAGATATGTTCGTGTAAAAAAGGGAAGACCACTCGCCCGAAATACACGTAAGGTAGGCATAGCTATTAGCAGTTTGAGATTTGTGGCGGCTATTTTTTTACTTCTTTTATCTACTTTGGGTGGAGGAGAGAGCGGTAAATCAGACATTAATGCAGAAAAAGTTGTCAAAAATTGCATTATCTATGCAGGAATTACTCTTGCCCTGTGGGGAATTCTTGTTTTGATGAGCAATCTTGCAAATGCTGTTATGCTTTTGCCTACATGGAGTCTGATACTTATCTTTGCCGCAACAATTCTTATTGCTGCCGGAGTATTAAAGAACAAAGAAGAGTGACAAACAAATATAAATATCTCAGAAAATGTTTTTTTGAGGGTATTTGAAACCGTTAATGCAAAGGAGCGATAATATGAGACACATTGATGACGGTTACAGTTATGAATTTTACGCATACGAACAAGATGTCCTTGATTACTATCGAAAAAAGAGCGACTATGACACAGAACAAAGCGAAAGGGAATTTATGGGCATAAGTATTGGTGTTCTTGATGAAGACATCGAATCTACATTTTCGTTTGGCACATTTTAGGTTTTATACATTAGACAGAGCAAAAAGGAGATATGAGATCTATGGCGAATAAAACTATAAATGTTGAGGCTATGTGCCCGTTCTTTTATGCAGAATCTGTAAAAAGCGTTACATGTGAGGGAATTATTGGTGAAAATACGGTAACAAGATTTTCCTACAGTTCACAAAAGATTACGCATGAAAAGACATATTGTACCTCGGACTATTCAACCTGTCCGATATATAAGGCTAATATGAGTAAATATTAAAACAATACCCCGCCGAGCACCTTAGCTTATACTTAAGGAGGGCACGGCGGGTTTTTTTTACATTTTTTTTAGGTCGTCTTTAAAGATTGAAATACATTCTTTGTACTGTTCAAGGGTCATATCGGGCAGATAGGGCGTAAAGGAGAAGTAGCCGTTAAAAGAGCGAGAGAGCATTATTGAGGCTAATTCTTTAACTTCCGCGCAACCGTGATGAAGCATTATAGGCTCATGGGTATTATAGAGACCGTCGGTTATACGCAGAAATAAAATTCTGTTTTTGATGCGGCTTGTGTAATATACATGGAAAAAGGGATGTCTTTGCATACATACAAACTCAAAGGGATTAAAAATAAGGGATGCATCTTCATTATCCTTTATCAGCTTCTGCATAACATTTTCGTGATTTATAAAAGACTTTGAATTGTTTTCAAATAAGAGAGGAATGCCATATGATTTTGAAAGTTTGGTTACATATGTAAGATCATCATTTTCATTTGGGAAAATTTTTATTCCTTTAACATTGAGAACAAGTGCGCGTCTGAAAAGCAGGTTTAAGCTCTGCTTATCGTTTGCATCAAGTCTTGTAGAAAGAAGAACTATTCTTTTACCGTAATCAATAAGCAGATCGCGGATATTTTCAAGCTGCTCACCTGTCATAGCGTAAAGGGGAGTGCCGTCTAGGGTGTCAGATATTTCAATATTGTTTATAGTGAGAAGTGATGAAATTTTTAACTTTTCTTCAAAGGACTTTGCAATTCCGTCAGGGATCTCTATGCTGAAATTATACATATTACTGTTCCTCCACTACACATACTTCACAGTGCGGATCATGGCACTGAATTTTCTTATAACGGCTGTAATCGATTTTTTTATCGGTGTAGAGAAGTCTTGACCAATGGCAGGAGTTGCAGTTCTCATTTTCGCAGATAAACAGCAGAGGATCTTTTTCCATAAGCTCTTTGCCTAAATCAAACATAGCCTTAACATCAATGACTTTTACAAGAGCGTTACCTATCTTGCCTTCGTTCATAAGCTCATTTTTACGGAGAAAGGGAGTCATAGAAAGAAAATCACGGTGTCCGGGAGGAAACTTTTTCAGTGTAAATTTCTTGTTCTTGTATCCGTCAATGTATGTAGGTGCGGGAATATCGAGGGTTAGCAGATATTTTGCATCTATCGCCTCTTCCATTGAATGCATGGTAGTGTTTCTGTCCATATCTACACCGAGAAGTATAGCCTTGCCGTGAAGCTCGGCTACCTTCAGGTATGGAGTACCCTCGCCGCAACCTGTTTCGCATTTATCGTGGTCTTTTGTAATATATTCAGCATTTTTGCCGTAAGCCGCAACTGAGTGTACGGGATGGAGTGAACGCAAAACGCCACGGCGTTTTCTAAATGCTTCACTCAAATATCCTACTGCGGAAGGTGTGGTTGCTGCATCAAAGGGCGAAAACCAGCCTGTAAGAGTTGACATAACGAGCGTACCTTCTTCGCCGACAGCTTCAAAAAAAGCGTCAATAACGGTGTCAGCTCCGCCTTCAACTTTACCTATTGATGTAAGTGCGCTGTGCAAAAGAAGGGTGTCTCCTTTTTCTATACCCATGCACTCAAGACTGAATACTATATCATCTTTTGTAATCATTTATGCGCATCTCCTTTTGGTTGTTTTCGGCAATTACAGCTCTGCACGGAGCGCAACTTGTGCCTACAATATTTATTGGCAGAGCCGTCAGTGTAAGATTTTTTGTTCCTATATTTTCAAGATTGACAAGGGGACCTAACAAAAGAATATTTGCGCGGTAGAACATTTCAAAAAAACCTTCCGGCTCATCAAGGTTTTCCCATCTTGGAACGTCTGCGCCAAGAATATACGGTTTCTTTGAAATAAGCCATTCCATTGCTTCATATGAAAGAAAAGGGGAACATTCAAGGTATTTTTTTTCTGTCCAGTATATTCCCCAACCACAAGATAAAATAAGCGCATCGCCCTCTCGGATATCCAAATCTTTGGAGGCATCTTCAAGCATTTTTGCCGTTATCTTTTCTCGTTTGCCCGTTTCAAACATCATTCGGTCCAGTTTTATATGTGAGCATCTGACGTTAACAAGTTTGTTAACGGGAACGGCATCAAGGTTATAGCTGTCCTCCGGACCAAAGAAGTGAGCAGGAGTTTCAAGATATGTACCTGTCTGTGAATGAAGCCCTTCAAAAATTTCGCAATATACTTTTATGTCTACCCATTCAGGCTGTGGAAGAGGTTTAATTTTATATTTTGGGAAAGGGAACTCATAGCTCCACATATCGTCTCTTATTTGTCCTGTAACATCAGTAATTTTCATATATAACACCGCCTTTTTTCTATTCTAACATTTTTTTAAAAATTGTGCAATACCTTGAGAATAATAATTGCATTTTTATTATCTTTGTGTTATAATTAACTGATAATAAAAGCTGTAGGAGGACTATATGAATTTTCTTAATATAGAATATTTTTTAATTGCCGCAAAAGAGCTGAATTTTTCTAAAGCGGCTGAAAAACTATATATTTCTCCCCAATCTTTAAGCACCCATATAGCAAAACTGGAAAATGAGCTTGGAGTTGATCTTTTTTATCGCGATCACCCTATGCGTCTGACATATGCAGGTGAAATACTTGTAAAAAACGGACAGGATATTTTAAACAAAAAAAACCAAACTCTTGACGAGCTTCGCGATATTGCCGATTCAAAAAGAGGCAAACTTTCAATAGGTATCTCCCATACAAGAGGACTTGTTTTTTTGCCCCTTGTTCTGCCTCGCTTTCATGAGGAATATCCGGGGGTCAGTATACAGGTTCTTGAAGCACCTACGTCAAAACTTGATAACGCATTGGCGAACGGCGAAATTGATATAATGATAAGTCTGACACCTTTTTCAAATGACAATGTTGAAGAGGTCGAGCTTTGTTCCGAAGAAATATTGATGCTTATTCCTGACAATATACTTGATACATATTTCTCTTCACGCAAGAACGAAGTTTTGGATAGGCTGAAAAATAATGTTGAATTATCCTTGCTTAGAAATTGTCCTTTTTTGATGCTCCATACCGATAACCGTGTAAGAGTTATTGCAGACAAGGTTCTTGGCGAAAATGGTGTAAGACCTAAGGTATTGCTTGAGGTTGAAAATATAGAGACTTTGCTTGAGTTGTCCCGAAAAGGAATGGGCATAACATTTTACCCTCATTCGTTGCAAAGTTATTCTGCATCAAAAAAATTCCAAGGGCTTCATATCGTAAAAGTTCCGTATGGAAAAACTCAAAGTATCGGGGTAGGTTACTTAAAAAACCGTTTTCTCTCCCAAGCCGCAAAAGAGTTTATCCGTATGTTGAAAGAAGTAATATAGTAAAAAAAGTGTTGGTTTTTTTCCAACACTTTTTTATCTGAACAAAGTTTTTAAAACCTTGTACCAGAGAAATTTTTTTTGTTTTATCCAATATCTTTTTTCAGCTCCCGATGAACGCATGATCTCAATGTTAATATAATTTGCTTGATATTTGTACTCCATAAACCATTTTACAAATAAAATCAATAATATAAGCGCTATTATGGGGATTAAAAAATAAAGTAAGGATATGCTTTTTGCGGTGTTCAAAATGTCTCTCCTGATTTGCTGTGCGGGTGGTTTAAAACTACTGTTTGTAAATGATATCAGTCAATTAGTATTGACCATGATACTATACTTTAATTGAGCACAAAATTCAACACAAAACCTTGATGTTTTGATGTATTTCCGGTGAATATATTGTAAATAAATCTTTAATCTGAATTAATTTAAAGCTTTACTCCACTGTTTAATTAATTATTCATGCCTCAAAGGACATTAAAATGTCCTTTTTTAAATAAATTATTTTTTAGTTTTATATTATTCGTATTATTTGCTTTTAATAATACAAATAATATTATACTGCATTTTGCAGTAAATGGTACCACAGCAAATTGAGATAGTGTATAATGTTTATAGAATTATTTATGAAAATTTTAATTTTTCATTGTGTGCGGTACAATCTCATGTAATTCCGGAATGAGCGAAGGGTAAAAACGTCTTTTAAAAAGTATTATTTCGGAAATACATAGATTATAAAATTGTACAGCGAGACGACGATTAATCAAAGGTGGTGTAATTATAAAAGGCTCCCTGTGTAAAAGGAAGCCTAAAACTACTTTGCTTTTATAATGTTCTCGATAAGTATTTATATCTGTTTTCTTGCGCGACCGTATTCGTCATCAAGTTGGAAGTACGGGCAGTTATTATAGTTACCTGTAAGAAACCTCAGCATTTCGTCTTCATCAAGGTTTTTTACACATTCGTAACATTCATCTTCTTCGTCATATATGTAATAAACGCAAATGTCGCAGGAGGCCTGTATCTTTTTTTCGTTCATAACGGTTATTCCTCCGATGAGGTTGCAATATCTGCTGTCTCAGCGCCTATTAGCTTAATTAAATCGTTAGGATCAAGCTCTACCTGACAGCCGCGCTTGCCTGCGCTGAACGCTATTTTGTCAAAAATGAGTGCTGTTTCGTGAATAACCGTGCGGAACAGCTTTTTCATTCCAATAGGCGAACAGCCGCCGTGTATATAGCCTGTCAGAGAAAATAAGTCTTTTTGTTTTATCATCTCAATAGACTTTACGCCGACAGCTTTTGCAGCTTTCTTCAGGTCAAGGGAACAGTTTACGGGAACTACAAAAACATAATGCGTTTTTGTATTTGCAACTGTTACAAGAGTCTTAAACGTGGACTCTGCCGGTCTTCCTATCAAAGCGGCAACATTTTCTCCCACAGTTTCGTCGGGATTGTATTCATAAGACCTATATTCAATTTTTTTCTGCGTCAAAATACGCATTACATTTGTTTTTTCCATATAGCATACTCTTTCTTAAGAAACTTCAAAAAACTTTTTTGGTTAAATTACCATTCCGCCGTTTGAGGAAAAGACTTGTCCTGTAATATTTTTTGCCTTATCCGAGGCAAGAAAAAGCGCAAGCTCGGCTATATCTTCGGGCGTACCAAAACGGTTTAACGGTATTTCTTCTTTTAATGATATAAGCTCGTCTTCGGAAAAGCTTTTCATCATATCTGTTAAAATAACTCCGGGAGCAATGCAATTTACTCTTATTCCCGAAAGCCCCAGCTCTTTTGCAAGGGCTTTGGTCATTCCGATAACACCTGCTTTAACTGCAGAATAATGGACTTCGCATGAAGCGCCGACCAGTCCCCACATAGAAGAAATGTTGATAATGTTTCCGCTGTGATATTTCAGCATATTCTTTACAGCGTTTTGTGTTGTGTTGAAAATGCCAGTCAGATTTGTTCTTACCATATTGTCCCATTCATCAAAGGATATATCCGTAAAAAGCTTAATTTGGCTTATTCCTGCATTGTTGACTAAGACGTCTGTTTTTCCATATTTTTCAATACAAAAGTCGATAAGCGCCTTTGCTTCTGAAAATATACCTATATCTGCTTTAAAAATCTCACATTCACAGCCTTGCTCTGTTAAAACTTCTTTCAACTTGAAAGCATCGTCTTCGCTGCTTCGGTAGTTTATAACAACATTATAGTTGTTTTTTGCAAAGGCTTCGGCGATAGCTTTGCCGATTCCTCTTGATGCTCCTGTTATAACAGCGGTCTTACTGTTCATAAATTTATCTTCCTTTTTTATAAATTCAGTTTTTCGTCAGGGGAATTTAAAGCTTTTAATTTATGGTATTTTTTCCTTAGGCTGACGGGAACAGTCCAATCATCATCAGAGTAACTGACATAACAATAAAAAGTACAATACCTATATTCATAAATACGATGTTTGCAGAGCTTTCCTTCGGAAGCTCAAGCTCAGTCTTTTTCCATATAATATTCTTGCGCTTAAGTATCATCAAAATAAGACCGGCAAGAGCAAAACCGCTTAATAATAAGCTGTAACCGATATAGAGCAACATTCCGGGCAGAGCATTCATTATTGACTGCATTAGCTCATCGGGAATGGCGGCAGTTGGATCTAAGGATGATATTTTTTCAATAATTTCAAGATCAAGCTTTGAAATTACAAACGAAGCTACTACAGAGCCAAAAAAGTTTATTATGCAATGAATTATAATAGAATAACGGAGCTTTCCTGTACGAACATAAATGTAGGCAAGGAGTAAACCTATAAAAAATGCATAGAAAAATTGGAACAGATTCATATGAAAAAGGCCAAACAGCAAGCCCGAAAGCAATACGGCTGTTTTTTCGCCGTAAACTAATGTGCGGTCGATAATTTGCTTTCTGAATACATATTCTTCTATCAATGGAGCAAGGATAACCATAACCAGTATCTTTATGGGATTGGTGTCCATAGCCAGTGTTGCTACTGCGTTCTCGGCAGTTCCTTTTGAAAGATAAATTGACAGAAAGTTACCGAGATAGTTACCTACAGTCATCAGAAAAAATGTAATCGGCAGGGCAATAAGCAGAGATTTTTTGCTCATTGTGTGTCTTTCGGGAGCTTTTGCAGGGAGTTTTTTCATTAACAGTATACCTGCCGGAATGGCAAATGCGTAGAGAGGAACAAAGGATAATATCCATATTCTCCATGATGACGTAATAAGCCAACTGTCAGTATCTCCGATTATACCTATTACAACACCGACACCGATCTGAATCGCATAAACTACAGCTAAAATTGCACATAAGGCAAAGCCTATTGCAGAAAAAGTTTTTTTAGCTGTTTTCAGGTCAATGTTTTTTGGCTCGGGAGAGGGTATTTCGTTATAGAAATCATTATTAAATTCGTTCATATTATCTCCTATGGTTACTTGTATTCTTCCAGAATTTCACTTAAAAGCTTTGGGTTGTCAGTCATGATGCAGTCGCATCCCAGCTCAATAAGCTCCCGCATTTCATCGGGATTGTTTATTGTCCAGTACTGAACGGCTATGTTTCTTTTGTGAGCTCTGTTTATTATTGTTTTCTTGTTTAGAGAAAGTGTAATACCGAGATCATAATTTGTGGGTATTTGCAGGCACGCAAAATCACTGTTGTCAAATATATTAACGCCGAGAAACTGGGTCAGTATAAATTTTGCCGCCGTACCCGTAGGAGCTCCTCGCATTAGATTGGGATATTTTGCTTTTAACTCTGTTTCGATCTCGTCATGGAATGTACCGACAACGATTTGATCCAGATATTCGGGATATTTGCTTAAGGTATCATTTAAGATTTTACAAGCCTTGTATCCCAAGTCTCCGCTGTTTTTGATTTCAACAATAAACAAAAGGTCGGGATTTGTTTCGTAAAATTCGGCAAAAAGCTTATCGACTGTTGCTATTTGCAGACCCTTTTGTTCAAGTTCAGTCTCGTTTTTGTATATTCTTTCGCCGTTTTCATCTTCAAAATAATATCCAAAGTTATACTGTTGAAGCTCTTCGAGGGTCATATCCTTTATGTAGTGTCGGTTTTTGTCATTTTTACAGAGCGCCTCTACCTCATCAAGAGACAGATCGCCGTTCACATTACAAGTTTCATCTATGTATTCATCGTGATTATATACAAGATAACCGTCTTTCGTTATGTAAAGGTCGCTTTCAATTATATCAACATTATATGTGTTTACTGCTTCTCTGAATGCAAGCATGGTGTTTTCGGGATTGTTGTCCCCTCCGCCCCTGTGGGCTGCGATCATGGGAAGTTCATTTTTACCTGTAACAAAGGGATTGATTTCTACGTTTTTCTTCGGGGGGATAACATTTATTATTCCCCAAAAGAGAGCTATTGCCGCTATGATAATTCCGAAGATTTTTAAGACTCTGTGTTTTTTCATAATAGTATCATCCTTTGTTTTCAGTGCATGTCAAAGCGGGCGCGCTGCATTAATAACGTTTTCGTTTGTTTTGTTTTTATTATATTGAATAACAATAGCGTTTCTTCTTTTACGCTTTTCGTCGAGTTTCAGCACGATAGGTCTGTTGTATCGCTGAACAATAATAAACTGTGCATCGAAAAGCATTGCGGCAACGGCGGAAATGAAGAATGCAGGGAAATTTCCCCATAAGAGTGTAAAAAATATGCTGACAATTGAGATCACTTCGTTTATCCAGTGGTCAAGTTCAGATTTTGACATAGTTGTTGCAAGCTGTTCGAGGGTTCTTTTCTTGAAATTGAATGAGGCGGGGTCAAATGTCAAAACTTTGTCTTTCCATTTTCTGACTTTGAGAAGTTTGTACAGCTTTTTTTCAAAGGCTCTTTGTCTATACCACGGGTGGTTGCTGTCTATCTTGAAAAGCTTTGTAATATTCCCAAAAAGTATGCGCAGTCCGAAGTGGTACAGTATCATAAATGAAACAATACCTGTCCAAAGAACGAGCGTGCTTTCGTAAATGCCGGAGTAATGCACGATAAAACAGATGGAGGCTATTATGGCAGTAAGCGCAATAGCGCTGTACATAAACAGTGCGGGACCGCTTAATTTTGTTTTTTTCATAAGTGTTATTTCCTTTCAAGTGAAAGAATGTTTTCGTCTGTAATTTTTTTGGGTAGGAAAGCATTTTCATCCTGAACAGCAACATTGCCGTCCTCGTCTGTTTCAAACCCACCTGACGGCGGTAATTCGTCCTCAGGGTTATAACCGTTAAAATTGCCTTCCTCGTCCAGAATGTCAGGGTATTCATCCCAGATAGTCATTGTCTTTTTGATTTCGCCACCACTTACAACGGGTACAGAGAAATGAATCGTTTTTAAGTACCCCATTGCTCGTTTGGTAGGAAATACCTCAATGCTCTCAATTAGCAGGTTCACCATTTTCTTCTGTTCTGCAAGAGAAAGGTATCTGTATCGCTGACCATACTCCATTAACAGTTTAACGGTGTTTTCTCTGCTTTTTTGAGTTGCCGTGGTATTCTCTATCATACCCTCGACATCTTGGATAAGACCCTCGATTTCGTCAAGATGGTCGTAAATCTCCTCTAGCTGAGTTTCATAGTTTGAAAACTTACGGTCATGATGCTTGTCAAACGGGTCAAGATTTCTCTGTTTATGTTCGTAATACTCCTTTTGTGCTTTAAGTTCCTTTTCCCTTGCCTTGTATCCGTCCAATCTCTGTTGGAGTTCGCTTGTATCAAACTCCTTACTGATAAGGGCATATACTTGGTCAACAATTTCAAGAGTAACAAAACAGAAACTAATGGCATTAGCGACTTCGTCGTCAATCTCTCTGCAATTAAACTGTTTATGGAAAGAACACACATGACCTGTAGAATGTCCTTTCTGTCGGCATATATAAGCATAGGACGGTGGGTATGGTGTGCCGTCCTTTCTCTTTTTTCTGGATGCTACACCGTACATGGGTTTACCACACCCAGGACAAAGAACTATGCCTGAAAGCACATATTCGTGGTCTTGTTCCTTTTTCTCTTTTTTGAAACCTGTTCTTAATCTCTTGTCGTGGGCATCGTTCCAAACTTCCTCAGAAACAATCGCTTCGTGGTCTCCGTCGCTGATAATGATATTCTCAATATCTGTTTCTTTTACGATGTGATAAACATTTCGCTTGCCTGCAATTTTCTCTGTTTTACGACGACCAAAAGCAATTTTGCCCATATAAACAGGGTTGTCAAGAACCAACTTAATGAAATGACCTGTAAAGGTATCAAGTTTGCCATTCTGGCGAACCTTTTTCTTAATGCCCTCGGCATTCAATCTCTTTGCCACACCGTTAGCACCAAGAGGTTCTGTTGTATATAATTCAAATATGTACCTAACGGTCTCTGCTTCATCCTCTGCTATGACTAACTGTCCGTTGTCAAGTTTATACCCATAAGGGGCAAAACCGCCGTTCCAACCGCCATTTCGTGCTTTCTGCTTACGACCTGCCATTGTCTGAGCAAGAATATTCTCTCGCTCAATTTCTGCCATTGCTGACATTACGGAAATCATCAGTTTACCGGAGTCAGCAGAACTGTCTATATTATCATCAACACAGATAAGGTTCACACCATAATCTTGCATTGTCTGCAAAGAGTTAAGAGTGTCAGCAGCATTACGACCAAAACGAGATAACTTGAAAACAAGGACAAATTTCACATTATCCTTGCCTGTTTTAATATCTTCCATCATCTGCTGGAATTGAGCACGACCCTCAATGTTTTTGCCGGATGTACCCTCGTCGGTGTACTCTCCAACAATCTTCATATGCTGATATGTCGCATATTCTTCAATTCGCTTCTTTTGTGCTTCAAGTGAGAAACCGTCCACTTGCATAGCGGTACTTACACGAGTGTAAATATATGCTCTTGCTCCGTCCCTTTCGTTTTTTGCCATACTGTTTTCCTACCTTATCATTCTTCGCAATTGGTCGTGTGTTTATATTATATACTAAACAATCGCAAATTTCAATTAGGTAGGAAAAGTGTTTACAATTCTGTACGATTTATTTTAAGGCATCAAACATATCATCACCGATATGTTCCCTTTGTGGTGTATCAGGTCGCTGTTCGTCCTTTAAGACCGTTTCTTTTATCTGGGCGATGATTTCCTTTTCTCTTTCAATCTTCGCAATATCGGCAAGTAATTGTGCTTCCTCTTGCTTGTGCCACTCGTCCAGACTTATGTGGTTTGCTCTGGTCTGCTCCTTGCTGATTCCACGGACAAGACCGAACCTTTCCATTGCTTCGGCATAACTGTCCTGCAGCTGAATAACCTGTTGCTTCTTCCCAAAATATTTACTTGCATTTAGGTGTCCTTTTTCGTCAGTTGGCATCACAAAATAATGCCCGTGCTTGGTCTGTTCGTCTGCATTCAGGTCATATCTTATGATTTTCCCTTTGCCGAACTGCTTCTCCAACCATTCAATGTTCGCATTATTCCAATCGTCAAAATTGATACCGCTTTCCATTTCAGGGGAGAATGTCAGCACGAACTCAACAAGGACAACTGCATCTTTACGGACCTTTCTGCCTGTCTGCTCTTGTTGCTCCCTGATAGTATGGCGAACAACTTGTGTCATTGTTTTTTCTGGACTCTGCACCCAAGTTTTGTTCTCGCATTCTCTTTCAGGGTGCTTACGATGTTTCAATCGGTCTCGGTGCTTTTGATGTCGCTCAATATTGGCGACACTGCCCACCTTATACTTTTGAAACCTCATTATACAAAATTTGCTCATAACTTTTTCTCCTTTCAAAAAACGGAAGAAAATGAGCAATTTGAGTAGACGGCACCCGGCGACTCACAAAAAGGTAGGAGGTGATTTGTCGCCGTTGTACCTCACTCCAACAAAATGGTTCTGAGTATAAGCAGAACCGTTTTATTTCCGTTGCGGTCATCTTTCTTCCTGCAATAAATATGAGCAATATCATTTTCTTTTGGAAAAAAGATGACTTACTACGGTTCTTACAGAACCAGTAAGGTCTGCGACACCGTTTTGCTAAATTTCCTCATACCATTTTCAAAACAGAAAACTTATGAGAAAATTTTGTAGTTTTACCCGTTGGTTCTATCATACTTAATTTGAGAAAAATCACTTATTCTCAAATACAGATGAAAGGACAGATAACAATGACAAGTATAAAAATCGTACTTACAGATGACAGAAAAAAGAGAATTAAGAAAGCGAGTGTGGATGCGGGGAAAACTCTTTCCCGATATGTTCTTGACTTGATTGACCCTTTGAACGAGGACACCGTTAGGAACGAATTAAAGACCATTTAGGAACAGCTAAATCGTTTTGGTGGTCGTAGTCATACGAGGAAAGAACTGCCCTTAAAATCCGCCGTAGCGATTTGAGAAAGGAGTTAGGACTATGAGCAAGGACATACACAAAGTGCAAATGGATGTCATGGAGTGGATGGAGATTACCGACTTAAAAGAAATGATTCGCCAAAACAAGCAAGAAGAGAACGAACGGAAAATAGCAATGCAGGCAGACACCTTAAATGCTGTTGTTCTTGCTTTAAGATGCAGAGGAACGAACCACGGCAAAAGAATGAAAGGTATTGCCCAAGGACTGTTACAGGCATCTAAGGTTTATTTCTGTTTCACAAAGCAAGAGCAGAATGCGATAGAAAGCATATTGGACAGAGCATAAAAGGGACAGGTTCGTACAAGAACCTGTCCCTTCACATTACCTACAACTGCGAATTGTTTATTTCGCTTCTAAAATATACAGTTTGCCAAACAGTTTCTTCGTATGTTTCTTGTATGGACAGTTTTCATTGCTACCCATATATAAGACACTTGCACCAGATAACAATGTACGAATTACGAGTACATTCCCCCGCTTTCCTATTTTGCAAACCTCATCGTAAATTTCAAATATCGTTGGATGCCAATGTGTAATTCCACTTTCTATCTTACCAAAGACTTTTTTATTAACCCCTAAGTAACAATCTTGTGGGTCTACACCGATATCTATTTGAATTGACTCATACAAATCCCAAACGATGTTTCCATTGTCTGCAATACGATAATCGCCACACAAGTCAGGGGTTTGCTTCATCATATCATAAAGTTCCTTGGTGTTTGTGGGAATACAAAGTTTCAAAGGAGAATTCTCGTTTTCAAAGGCATTCTCATAACTCCAAGTCAGGAAGATACAATCAGGAATGTTTATGCCATTTAAGTCTGTCATAGGAAACATTTTTCTTTCAACGAGTAATCTTACACAGGAAGTGTCTGTTTCTCCGTCAATTTTTGAAACCAAGTTTTTGTATACATCTTCAAAAGGTTTCCAATCTCCGTCATAATCTGCTTCCCAAATGGATTTTTCCTCGTTGAAATCAATCTGCTCGAAATCAGGGAATAAGTACAATATGTTCTCAAATACAAAATACTCTAAACCATTTGACTCCTGTCTCGTATAATCTATCGGTAAATTTCTTTTCTTGGTACTGTTATAAAACCTATATTCAGGCGAATATAATAGATGCCTTTTATATGGCAGGTTAAAATCTTTGAAATACTCTGAATTGGTATATTCTTTTTTGTTTTTTGGCATTTCAAAGAGATATGCAATGGATGCAGCGCAAATTCCCCAAATAATAATTGGCGAAAAAATGATTACACATACAAAAATCAAGACTTTATGATACCATTTCATACACCCATCTCCTTTCGTTATTGCTTACAGAAAAAACTTATGAGGAAAATTCCTTTTTCTCTTTATTCCCTCATACTTATTTTGACCTTACAAAAGGAATATGAAATAAGCAAAGGAGAATAAATATAATGGCAAAATCTAAGAAACCTGAACAGGCGATATTTTACCAAAACTTTAAGGGAGCAATTTATGGTGGAACCCCTGAACAAGTCAAGAACCTGATGACCGCTTTTTGTCAGTATGCTTTTGACGGTGTTGACAATCCAACCGTAGCACCTGACATTGCAATGACCTTTGGAATGATGAAAGCATCCGTTGATGCCGACCGTAAACACTACCAAGAGGTCTGTGAACAGAACCGTATAAATGCCTTGAAGAAAACAGGACTTACCATCTCTGGTTTTGTTCAGTATGCTTTGGATGCAGGCGAATACATAACTTTTACGGTAAATGATGAAGAATACCGTTTCGCCATTGCCGAAGCAAACGAAGTAACAAAGGAAACCCTCAAAAACACTTACCCCGGAGATTTCGTTGAAATTGAAATCAAAGGCGGTAGACCAATCAGCATTAGACAAGCAACAGAACGATAAACGAGCGGTGGCGGTCGGTAGCGACCGCTACCGCTCTTATATTGTACTGCATTAAGATATACTGCCTTATGTTGTTCTTTCTTTTCCTAAAAGGAATTGGGGTGTATGGGTTTTTCTTATAAGGTCTTGTTGTGGGTTGTTGTTATACTGCCCTGAGTTGTCTTCTTTTGCTTTGGACTATACTGTACTGCAAATAATAACAATAATAAGAAATAAACCCTTATATCATATTAAAGTGTTTAAGAGCATTGGTAATTGCTTCTTCCTTTTCAGGGGGACAAACAAGTTCCTTGCTCTTTCCCTCGCCAATATTGTAGTTTTCTCTTTCCTTGATACCGTGTTTATCTTTAATCTGAGCGATATACAAGGACGATACCTTAAAACCGTAATGTTCCAAAACATATGCTTTAATCTCTGCATATGTCGCCGTTTTAGAAACACGGTCAGGTAATGCTTCAATGTTAATATCAAAGTTTATGCGGTCATTGACCTTTTTCCTACTTAAACAAACAACGCTTTCCACGTGCCCTGTGCGAGGGAACATATCAAAAGGTGTAACCTCTTCGCACATATATCCTAATTCCATAAAATAGTTTACATCTCTTGCAAGCGTGTCAGGGGAGCATGAAACATAGACTATCCGGTTTACGCCGCATTCGGCAATCTTGTCGGCAAGCTCTTTTGTTATGCCTTTCCTTGGAGGATCGAGAATAACAACATCGCTTTGTTTAAGTATATTGTTCTGTGTATCCGTGCTGTCGGCGCAGATAAATTCAGCATTTTCAATATTATTTAACCGTGCGTTTACTTTTGCGTTTTCAATTGCTTCAGGGACTATTTCAATTCCGATGAGCTTGCATTCTTTAAGTTTTCCGGCTACGCAAAGTCCGATAGTACCCGTACCGCAATAGAGGTCTGTTATTTTATCGCATTTACCTTGACTGATAAGCTCATATACTTTATTGTAAAGCAGTTCTGCACAGTCATGGTTTATCTGGTAGAACGAGGCAGGGGAGATTCTGAAGCGGAAACCGCACAGCTCGTCTTCTATATATTCTTTTCCATAAAGGGTTATATACTTTTCACCCAATATAACATTGGTGTTTTTAGTGTTGATATTAAGGCTGACTCCCGCCAAACCGTCAATTTTTTGCAAAGCCTCAACAAGCCTGTCAGAATAGGGAAGTGTGTTTCTGTTTATAACAAGACAAACGTTTAACTCTCCCGTAACTCTGCCTTGACGTATATAGATGTGGCGGAGCAGTCCCTTACAGCTTTGCTCATCATAGCCTTTAAGCTTGTATTTTTCAAGATGTGTTTTAATGATATTTGTAATATCCGCAAAAACTTTCGGTTGGAGAACACAGTCGCTGTTTTCGCAGACGTTGTGTGTCCTCTCGGCATAGAAGCCAATTTTGTTGTCAGCATTGACGGGATACTGAGCCTTATTCCTGTATCTCTCGGTTTCGCCGGTCGATACAACGTCATTTACTTTTATGTCAATATTTGCTTTTCTAAACTCCGCTTCAACAAAGGATTTTTTAAGTTGTAATTCATGGTTGTATGAAATGTGTCTGAAACAACAGCCGCCGCATGCTTTGAATACTGAACAGGTTTGTTCTGCTCTGTGTTTAGACATTTCAATAATATTTTCAATTCTGCCGATGCAATAGCTTTTGTTTGCTTTTATAATTTTGATGTCAAGTGTGTCTCCTGTAACTCCGCCCTTGACAAAGCATACCATACCGTTTATACGGCATACACCGTAGCCGAGATTGTTTATGCTGTCTATTTTAACTTTGTATAATTTGTTCTTTTCGGGCATATTTCTATCTCCAAACAGCTTGTCTTAAAAGGTTATAATTCTACTAATTGTATATTATATAACATTTTTGTGTGATTGTAAATATATATGCGAAAAAATGGAAAAAGGTGTTGACAAAACCAAAAGGACATGCTATAATATTTTCACCTCTGCGGAGAGGTCTTTTTTTGTCGCGTATTTCTTCGTGTGAGGGAGATAAAATTTTAGGAATACAAAGGTGTTCCGTTATCGGGAGGTGTCTCTGAATGGCTCAGGGAAATAGAGTTAGAATCACACTGGCATGCAGCGAATGCAAGCAGAGAAACTACGACACTATGAAGAACAAGAAGAATGATCC
>JAZRIJ010000067.1:0-63249 GCA_045645205.1 Eubacteriales bacterium | reverse complement strand
TGATTAAATTATACAACAAAGCAAGCGGTTACTCAATACCTTTCGGCATTGAATAACCGCTTTTCTTTTTTGACTGAGTTAATGACTCAGCCCCTTTTTGTCTCTCGTGTCCAAAAAAGAACTGGTCAAAAACCTGATTTTCTTTATTATTCAGTTAATTCTTTCAACAAATTAGTTTTATACTTTTTATTTTATGAATAAAACTGAATTTTAATAAACTTTTTAAAATTCTTGCCTTCGTCAGCAATAAAAACAGGAACATTGTGAAATGCATCAGCTAAATTATACACTCTATCGAAATCCTCTTGTTCAAAAGATTGCAATAATTTTCTAAATGCATTTAGCAATATATCATAATAAAACTCGTTCTTTTCAACTCTATGACCATAAGTATAAATGTTGTTGATAAATACCCAATAGAAACGTTCTTTATCTATTTTCTCAATAGTTTTTAATACATTTCTAATTATATTAAGTTCCACAACATTTGTTTCTTGCTGTTTTTCTAAAACTGATATTATTGCTTTTGTTACTTCAACATTGTATTCAGCTTGAGGATTAGAACGAAAAGCAATCAAAACAGCATATAAATCGTGAAAATCATATCTATCAAGCAACATCTCATCACCGCCTTGGGTGTATTATAGCATAAAAGCGGTGTAGGTGCAAGAGTTAGTGATATTCTGTGCTACGTACAGAGTGATATTATGCCTTACGGCATAGTGATATTTTTGCTATCGCAAAAGTGATATTATATTCGCCCAAACTGCCCGAAGGGCAATATCACTTAGGCGAAGCCTAAACATCACTGCGAAGCAATACAACTCGCCGAAGGCGAATATAACTGAAAAAACTCTTGTTCTTTCGAACAAGAGTTTTTTCAGGCTCGTGTTGACAAAAAAGATGCTACAAAATTAAAACGCCTTACCATTCTTTTTGTTTTAAAATATCCGGCACCGTATTTGTCCATCCAACATAAAATGCTGTTGCGGATTCAACCGTATTCGTGTCAATATCATATGCAGCAGATAACATAATATCACTGGGGTAATAGATTTTTGCTAAATTTTTGCGAGAGGAACTCGCGTAAAAGTCTTCCGCACCGTAAAGATGTAGCATTTCATGTGCAATGACTGCCGCCTGTGAACCCGCGGGACCGTTTTGAATTGAATTTAGATCGCGAGCAAAAACAATACAATGCTCATCTATTTTAATGTCTGCATCTCTCTTTGGATTAAGTGCATAAGACGTACCATCTTTATTGAATATTGTAAAACAAACGATTTCATCGGTTTTATATTTGCTTTTGAATGCATTTATCATTTTGGTACTCGACGTATAGTCTATTTGTAAAGCAGCTTGCCACAATACGTCTGCCGAAGCCAATCCGGTATTTTTAACGCTTGTAATAACCTCATCATCATAGTATATTGCCGAATAGCTTTTTTCTACGGTTAAATCCAACTCAATTCCGTACTTTTTCGCCTCTTGCTCCAAAAAAAGCAATCCGAGTTCTATCTCTTTCTTTGTAAAATCGTTTATTTCTTTATCCGTCCAGAAGCTTTCAAAATCGTCTACATAGAACAAAATTACAGAAATGTTTCCGCTAAGTGTTTTACACGTGACAAGGTTATAATCTTCTCTCCATTGGTTGATCAAAGCCAAATCTTCTTCAGGATCTTCGAATTCTTTTGAGTTTGTAGAATTTTCTTTGAAATTCGATTGTGTATCGTCTTGTGTTGTGTCATCGTATGAAGACGTTGTTCCGCGATCAAGCGCGTTCTGTTTATCGCCCATCCCCATGTAACATCCCGAGCAGGCAGAAATAAGACTAATCAATAAAATGATCAAAAAAATCTTTATTAAGGTGACGTTCATATCCCTACCGCCTTTCTTGGATTTATTATATCATATTTTCTAATATTTTTCAATATTTGCCGTAAAAATAGCATGGGAAAGGTTCATTTCTGCTCCCTTGCCTAAAAATGCCGATTGGCATCTTTTTATTTGCACAAAAATTCGATTTTCAAAAAATCGAGAAAAACGGCGTAAAACGAAGAAAACCCGAGAAAATCTCGGGTTTTTCGGTTGGTATCTTTTTTGTCAACACGTCTTGAGGTGCGTTGACAAAAAAGATGCCAATTATAAAACATCATTTATTTCATAAAAATTCGTATGATATGCAAAAAAAGGTGTTTTTGAAGATTTTAATTTAACAAGGTAAAAGGAATCATCGACTTTTGAATATAAGTAAACCTTATCGTTGACCGCAATTCTTCCGCTACGGAAATACAACGCATTCTCCTGTTCCGTATGTCGATAGTATCTTTTTAGTTCTTGGCCTTTTTGATATAGTTTTTCTTTGCTAACGCTAAATCTTCCACTTTTAATTTCAAAGAATTTCAAATAATAATAGCAAAGAAGAAATCCTAATATTAACAGTATAATGACAGGCGCAATAATCATTACCGCCGTTGGGCTTACAAAAGTAAGATGATGAGGCGGCAAATAAACTCCATTTGCATAAAGAACGGCATACATAATGTAACATAAAATCGAGATGCTCAGAAAGAACGTCAACCAAACAGTAACGGCTTTACGTTTGTTTAGAAGAGCAAGCAGATCGCGCTGTATATCTTGCTTGGTTATTGCTTGTTTTTCCATACCATCACCGCCCTTTTAATAAAGTATATCATAAAACCATCATTTTGTCAATGAAGCATCGACTTCGTCGATATGAAGCGGCGCGGGTGCGCCGTGAAGCACTCGCTACGTTCGCGTGAAGCGAAGCGCACGCTAACCTCTCCGTGAGCCGAAGGCTCGCTTCACAGAACGAAGTTATGCTTCATTTTTCATGCACCGCAGGTGCGCTTCATTTCCAAAACAAAAAGCACTTCGTAAGAAGTGCTTTTTGTTTTGGGACCGACACTCAAAATGGAACCGGTCCAAAAACCTGATTTTCTTAATATGATTATTTATTTTTGAGTTTTTTATTTTGATATACCAATCCAACTAAATTATAAATCAAATAACTAATGGTAAATATAAAATAACAAACTATAAGCATTAAATAAAACGCATTTATATCATTTAAAAATTTTTCAGTGTTAACGACAATTCCAATCGCTAAAGGCACAAACAGAAGCAAGAAAAGAATTATACCCAAAACAACTTTTTTTAAAAGATAATGTTGTAAAATAATATCTCTGTCCTTTAATTGCTCTGTAAGTTCTGCTAGTTTTGTAATCCTAAACACGCTAGTTCCACTCAACCCCTCTAAAAAAGTCCCTTTAATTTGATTGGCATTAAAATTTTGAACCAACGTATTTTCAATCAAGTTCATATTTAGCTTTTCTCTGGTGAGAGTGTATGTCAAAAAATAACGAACAGTTTTTGGAGTTGATTTTACAAATTCAAAGCAACGAAAACCTTTAATTTTATCTAATCTCCAACCACTTTCTTCTAAAACAGTAAGTTGTTTTTCTATCTCTTCGATTTTCCATATTGGTTGAAAAAATCTTTTCTTCATTTTATCACCGCCTTGGGTTTAGTATAGCATAAAAGCGGTGAGGGCGCAATACTTCTTCACTATTCACTATTACCTCTTACTTTCCAAAAATCCCGAATGCGAGTTTTAGTGAAGAGTGAAAAGTGAATAGTGAAAAAGTAAAATCCCGAACGCTTACGCATTCGGGATTTTTGAGGTGTGTTGACAAAAAAGATGCCAAAGTATATTTCTACATGACGAACAACAGAGCTTTACACAAAAACTCTTTTTAGTTGCGATATTTTTTCTTCGCTTGGCACAGAAAACGTCTGCGCTTGCTTGCCGATCGCGGCATATTTATGCTCGCCCATCGCGTGATATGGAAGAAGCTCGATCTTTTCGGGTGAGCCGCACGAAACAATGAATTTTTTAATATTCAGCATTTCTTCCTCACTATCGTTGACAGTAGGGATGATCGGTATTCTTACCCACATCGCTTTGCCCATTTCCAAAAGCCTTCTGAGGTTTGAGAGAATCCGCTCGTTGGAAACGCCCGTATATTCCCTATGCTTATCCCTGTCATAGCATTTGACGTCATAGAGAAACAAATCTGTGTATGGAATAATTTGCTCAAAGTATTCAAACGGCACGTGTCCCGCAGTATCAACAGCGGTATGTATCCCGTTCTTTTTACATTCCCTGAGGATTTCTTCCAGAAAATCGATTTGAAGCATACATTCACCGCCCGAGAATGTGACACCACCGCCCGAATTATCATAGAACATCTTATCCTTGACGACCTCACGGAGCACTTCGTCCACGGTGTATTCCTTTCCGCAGATCTCTCTTGCATCGTGGGGACAATAGAGAGTGCATCTGCCGCAAAGGTCGCACGATTCCAAATGATTCGGACATTTTTCTTTGCATTTTCCGCAACCCGTACATTTATTTTTATGAAACATCATTTGTGGCTTTGGGGATTGACTTTCGGGATTGTGACACCACGCGCAGCGCAGATTACAGCCCTTGAAAAAGACGGTGGTGCGGATACCGGGACCGTCGACGTAGGAGCTACGCTCTATATCAAATATGGTTGCTTTCATAGTTCTCTTATCTCATTTGTGTCGTTCTTGCAATCACATCATCCTGCAGGGCTTGGTTCAACAGTACAAAATAATCCGAGAAGCCCGAGACTCGGACACGAAGATGCGTATAAGCGTCCGGATTTTCTTGCGCACGGAGCAAATCCTCCTTGGAAACGTAGGTGAGCTGGAAGTGAATGCCCCCGTTCTGCAAATAGGTCTCAAAGAGCTTAACCGTTTTTTCAAAATGCTCGTCGTTCATCACCAACTGCTCGTCGATGGTGACATTGGTAACGGTAGGACCGTTGAGAATATGGTTGGGATCGCATTTTGCCACCGAGTTTAACAGGGCGGAAAGTCCCTCACGATCGTGTCCGCCGCTTTGTCCGAGTCCGAACTTGAAGGCCTCACCGCTTCTTCGTCCGTCGGGAGTAGCAGGCGTTTTCTCTCCGAACCATTTGTGATGCTCGTTATATCCGATGAGATTTCCAACCAGATATTTATGCCCGAACATGGAACGTTTATCGTTCAGATAGCGATACAGACTGCCTGTAAAGCGTTTTGCAACCTCGTTTGAGGTATCGTTATCATTTCCAAAGAAATTGCCTTTCTTTTGGATCAGCGCAAACAGATCCTCGTGGCCTTCCCAATTGTCGCGCAAAGCCTCGAGAAGTTCACGCATGGAAAGGAGCTGTTCGTCATATACGAACTGCTTGACAACAGCAAGAGAGTCGATGACGTTGGGGATACCGATCAGGTCTATACCCGAGCAAGCTACCGTAGCGCCGCCCTGCGTCACGCTTTTTGCGCGCTCCACACAGCCCTTGAAAAAGATACTGCTGACGATGTTGACATCTCTTGCGCGCAGAAGATTAAATTTGTCCTCATAGTCCAGCATCTCGCCAAGGTCGGCAAACAGCTCCTTCTCATAGATTTGATAAAAGTCGTCAAAGGTTGAACAGGAAAGCAAGTTATCACCGCGTTCATGCAGAGTGCGAGCAAGGGAACGAACAATGTTTTCCTGCGCCGATCCCATATAGATACCGCCGGGAAAAGCAACCTCATTACAGCCGACCATGGTATAATTGACGGCATCCTCATAGGACATCCCAAGATATTCGGTAAATGCCTTGATCTTTGGCTCATCGTTCACGAACGCGATCCGCTTGTTCGGATCCTTGCGCTCGCAGTCCATCATAAAGCGAAAAACCTCGGAAGGAGTCTTTTTTGTCCAACGCAGGGAGATCTGCGGTATGTAGGTGGGAAGGTCCATCAGTGCTTCCACGATCAGCCGCGACAGCTCGTTGAAGCCATCCTCTCCGTTCGGAAGATATCCGCCGATGGCAAAATGAGATTCGCCTCCGCGATAAAATTTAGGCGATCTTTTGGGAGTGTGAGATTGCAACATCAAAAACAGCTCTTGCAGGTATTCCTTTGCCATATCCTCGGTTAGCGTTCCGTTTTGGATGTCCTTTTGATAATAAGAATAGAGATAACGGTCGGCAAGACCGATACTGTCCGGAACGAAGGAAAAGCAAAGATAGACCGTCAGCACGGCTTCATAAAAGCTTTCGGCGGGATGCTCCGGAACCTTTTTCAGGCTCTCGGAAAGCAGGAGCAGATTTTGACGGTATTTTTGCGCACTCGTGCTTTGCGCAAGCTCATAGGCTTTACTAGAGCATTTGTGAGCCCAACCGATGAGCGCATCGCAAAAGTCCGAAATGGCGTTGAGAAATTCTTCGGCTTCACCGTCTTCTGCGTGAGCCTGCTTAGCTGCATTGATTCGTCTGCAGATGCCGCAGATGCCGCCTTTGAGAATCTCTTCAAAATTTGCGGTGGAGTGCTGCCATTCAAAGGTAACGAGATTGTGTAGGGGACGGTTATAAAAAGCCTTTCTTGCTTGCTGAAAAGCGGGATGCCCTTTTCGCTGGAAAATATCCCCTTCCACCGTGCCGTCGAAAATCAAATGCCCCGTCATTGCGCATTCCTCGCGGAGCATAGGCTCTTGTGCCAAAATATATTCGCAGACTCGCTTTGCCGACATGGTAACGGGGGAAAGAAACATATCCTCCGGATCGTATTCCACAGCAATAGTCTGGGGATACATTTCCCCCGAAAGTGTGATTTCTGTCAGTTTTTTGATTCTTTCGTTCATATTGTACCTCCCAAAAATTTATGATGATATCAGTATACCACTTGCCAAAATCCAAGTAAATGCACGTAACCTTTAATTTTGCACTTTTCCGTACAACTTTTTGAGAACGCATTGACAAAATTCAACGGAGATGTTATACTGCAAGGGGGTGATAACATGGAAGAAAAGTTTATGATTACGGAGATTGACCGGGTGATAATGGTTGGAAAGGACGAATATTCCGATCAAACGATTTCTTTTGGACACGCTTTAAAATCGAATGAGTTGATTTTTCACTTTTCGGGACACAGCACGGTATATTTTGATGATCTTATTTTGGAAACAAAGCCGAATACGATCCGCTTTTTGCCAAAAGGAAAGCCCCAAAGATACGACGTGATGCATCACGAAAAGGGAGAATGTATTGATGTGTTCTTTCAAGCTGACCGCCCGATCTCCGAATGCGCTTTTAACGTCAACGTTGCGCAAAACGAGAAGCTTGGCGCGCTTTTTAAAAAGCTTTTCGCAACGTGGGTTGGAAAGAATGACGGATATTATTTTGAATCGATTTCCATCCTTTACAAGATTTTCGCCGAGCTTCAAAAAAGCAATCCTATTCCAAAACAGCATTCTCTTAAAATAAAGCCTGCGGTGGACCGTATTCATAACCGATTCCTACAAGAGGAGCTTTCGATAGAATCACTTGCCGCCATATGCGGTATCAAGGAATCCTATTTTCAAAGACTATTTAAGGAAAAATACGGCGTTTCTCCGAGAAAATACATCGTTCAGCTAAAAATCAACCACGCCTGTGATCTTCTCCGGCTTGAACGCTACACCGTGACGCAGATCGCTGAGCTATGCAATTTTTCGGATGTCTATTTCTTTAGCCGACAGTTCAAGGAATATATGGGAATTACACCAACGCAGTTTGTAAACAAATACAAATCATCGAAATAGGAAAAGGAGAGACACCTGCGACAAAAAATCACAAACATCTCCCCTAAAAAGGCAAGGTAAAGGTTCATTTCTGCTCCCTTGCCCCAAAAAGCCGATTGGCATCTTTTTATTTTCACTAAAACCCGAATTTCAAAAAAGTGAGGAAAACTGCGTAAAACGAAGAAAACCCGAGAAAATCTCGGGTTTTTCGGTTGGCATCTTGTTTCACTCAGCTATTACATAATCGAACAAATACGATCTGCAATCGATATGCTCGTTTGTGCTTTCATTGATATTTACCCACACACTGTTATATCCAAACTCAATGCTACCCTTTACTATTTCATTATCAAACAGGTATTTGCCATCGGCAAGTGTTGCTGTAACAGAAAGCTCCGTTTGGTATACCAAAACTGATTCTGCGTACTTATGATAAGCCATTGTAAAAGAAACACTTTCTGCCGAAGCAAAAGTGATCTTAACCCGATCGTCTTTAATGATCGAAGCGAGCTTATACGTTTGAATTTTCGGCACAGCAGCTTCAAGTAATGGAAGAATCGTTAAACCAGCATAATTTTTCGTGTACTCGCGTTCATCCCATCCCAAAGGACAAATATCATATTTTGCATATAGCTCATTCCATTCTTCCTTGGAAACGGAATTTTGCTGTTGATTCTCTACCTTGTGCCAATCACTCGACTTCATCGCATCACATCCAATAGCAACCTGCGGTTTAAGCGCTCCTTCGGATATTTCATAAACAAGGTACTTTCTACCCATCAGATACTGACCTTCCATAACAAGCTGCTCCATTCGAATCAAGCCGTTTGCGTCGAGCCAGATAAGAGAGTTGGGATCTTCTTGCGTTATCAACGTAACGGCTTCACCGTTTTTCACGGTAAATATTGCAACAATATCCAGTGTGCTTTCCGCAAAAATCAGTTCCTCGGTTCCGTCATTGTTAATATCCTTTTTGGCATATCCCATATCCAATGGGCTTTTACTTTTTTTTGCAAGTTCATACACCGTTTTCAGCGCCGACGAGTCTGTTTCGCTCGCTTCGGGAATGACTGTATTATTCTTTTTGCAAATCAGCAGCTCCGTATATTTTTCAATTATTGACTTATACGGATCACTGTTGTCGTTATTTTGATTATTCTGTGTACCGTTGAAGTCAGGATTATTTGTATTTGAAGTGTTAGTGCAGGAAACTGCGCTAATGATTAAAAGCAAACATAACAAAGCAGAAAATAATTTTTTCATAGCCATACCGCCTTTCTGATTTCATTATGTTATATTATATCATATTTTCTAATATTTTTCAATACTTTCCAGAAAAAAGCATAGGAAAGGTTCACTTCTACTCCCTTGCTCGAAAATGCCGATTGGCATCTTTTTATTTTCACTAAAACCCGAATTTCAAAAAAGTGAGAAAAACGGCGTAAAACGAAGAAAACCCGAGAAAATCTCGGGTTTTTCGGTTGGCATCTTTTTTGTCAAGACGCATTGGAGGCGCCACCCGGATTTGAACCGGGGAATAACGGTTTTGCAGACCGTGGCCTTACCACTTGGCTATAGCGCCGAAAATATTTGGAGCGGATTACGGGGCTCGAACCCGCCACCTCGACCTTGGCAAGGTCGCGCTCTACCAAATGAGCTAAATCCGCGTATTTTAAAGAATATATTTTTTAAAATATATACCAAACTCTTTCAAAGAAGCTAATTCCCCAAACTTACCGCGTCAATACATTTTTTCAAAATATACTCGTTCAAACATTGCATCAATACCGAAAATCTTCCCCTCTTTAACATTATATGCAAACAGTATTCTGTTCGCTCTGCCAAGTCAAGCAAAATTTTCTGCCCTGCATCTCTGCAAATTTCTTTCTGCACATATATAAACCAACAAATAAATCTGTCTATTCAACAGATTTATTCAAATATTATTTGGAGCGGATTACGGGGCTCGAACCCGCCACCTCGACCTTGGCAAGGTCGCGCTCTACCAAATGAGCTAAATCCGCATATTTAAAGAGTGGTGATTTGCCGACACACACTCTTTTATGGTGCCTCCGGTCGGAATCGAACCAACGACACGAGGATTTTCAGTCCTCTGCTCTACCAACTGAGCTACAGAGGCAAATAGAGTGCCGCATATGGCGACCTGGATGGGACTCGAACCCACGACCTCTAGCGTGACAGGCTAGCGTTCTAACCAACTGAACTACCAGGCCATTGGTGGGAACAATAGGGCTCGAACCTATGACCCCCTGCTTGTAAGGCAGGTGCTCTCCCAGCTGAGCTATGCTCCCATCTATGCGGCGTGGATTATTATAACATAACCACTTTATTTTGTCAACACCTTTTTTTAATTTTTTTAAACTTTTTTTCTTTTTGTTTTTTTGCCCAAATTCAACATTGTTTTCACCGTGTTTTGCGTCACTTTGATGTACAAAGACGAAAATTTTCCAAATAACCCTTGTAATATTTTAAAAAATTATATATAATAATAAAATAATGTATTATTAGGAGAATTGAAATGATTGTCATAGGATTGACAGGCAACAGCGGCTCTGGAAAGAGCTGTGTCTGCCAAAATTTTTTAAAATACAATATAAACTCCATAGACACCGACAAGACCGCTCGTGAAGTCTGCAACAAAGGTAAACCTTGCTTAAATGAGCTTGTGAATTTCTTTGGTAACACTATACTTAATCCCGACGGCACGCTCAATCGCAAGGCTCTTGCGGCAATTGCATTCTCAGACAAGCAAAAACATTATGCTCTAAACAGTATTACACATAAATACATACTAAGCGAAGTTCGTCTTTGGCTTGATACTCAAAAACATGAAAAACGCATTGCCGCCATTGTTGATGCTCCCCTGCTTTTCGAAAGCGGCTTTGCCAAAGAATGTGATGTTATAATTGCTGTTACAGCCAAAAAAGATATTCGTATAAATAGAATTCTTGAAAGAGACGACATAACCGTCGATGCTGCCGAGTTAAGATTAAGCAAACAAGGAGACGACACTTTTTATACTCACAAAGCCAATTATGTCATTGAAAACAATGGTTCTCTCGAAGATCTTTACACCCAAACAGATAAAATATACAAAAAACTTTTTTCTGCAAATAACCGTACGGAGTAAAAATAATGATAGAAAAATTACAACAAATTGAAATTAAATTTGAAAATATACTTTCAGAGCTTGAAAAGCCCGAGACTGTATCAAATCAGGAAGAATACAAAAAACTTATGCGCGAGCATAAGATTCTTTTACCAATTGTAGAAAAGTTTCGTGAATACAAGAAGGCAGAATCTACCGTTCTTGAAAGCGAAGAAATGATGAAAGAACAGCTCGACCCAGATTTTAAGGCATTATGTGAGGAAGAATACAAACAAGGCAGGTTGGATATGCAGAAGTGCTCAGACGAACTTAAAGTACTCCTTTTACCGCGCGATCCCGACGATGACAAAAACGTTATCGTTGAAATAAGGGCAGGAGCCGGCGGCGAAGAGGCTGCTCTGTTTGCAGGCGTTCTCTACCGTATGTATTCAATGTATGCCGAGTCTTCTGGTTTTAAATCTGAAGTTATCAGCTCAAACGAAACAGGACTCGGCGGATTTCGTGAAATATCCTTTATGGTTGAAGGCGAGGGCGCATACAGCAAACTTAAATTTGAAAGCGGCGTTCATCGCGTTCAGCGTGTTCCCGAAACAGAAACATCAGGCAGAATACACACTTCTACTGTAACGGTCGCCATTCTTCCCGAAGCAGAAGAGGTTGAAATTGAAATCAATCCCGCCGACCTTAAGATAGAATCATGCAAGAGTAGCGGCGCGGGCGGTCAGCATATAAACAAAACCGAGTCGGCAGTCAGACTTACCCATCTTCCCACAGGAATTGTAATTGAATGTCAGGAAGAACGCTCACAGTTCAAAAACAGAGACAAGGCTATGAAGCTTCTCCGCACAAAACTGTTTGATATGAAACAGACCGAGCAAAATGAAAAGATTGCATCTGCAAGAAAAAGTATGGTAGGAACAGGCGACAGAAGCGAAAAAATACGCACATACAATTATCCTCAGGGCAGAGTTACAGACCACAGAATCGGTATGTCCATATTTTCCATAGAAAACTTTTTAAACGGCAATATAGGCGAAATGATAGATGCCCTTATTACAGCAGATACAGCAGAAAAACTAAAAAACACTTAAAGGTAGATTTATATGCAAACACTATTAATTCGTGATGCAAATGACAAAAACATTGTCACAGCATCGGATATAATAAAAAAAGGCGGACTTGTTGTTATGCCCACCGAAACGGTTTACGGTCTGGGCGCAAACGCGCTTGACAAAAACGCCGTTACAAATGTATATAAGGCAAAGGGCAGACCTATGGACAACCCTCTCATTGTCCATCTTGCAAAAGCGGAAGATGCCGAAAAGTATGCCCGTACAAGCGAACTTTTCTACAAGCTTGCGGAAAAGCTTATGCCGGGCCCTTTGACTATTATTCTTCCCAAAAAAGAAATAATACCCGATGAAGTAACCTGCGGTCTTGATACGGTTGCATTACGTGTTCCCTCAAATAAAATAGCGCACAAGCTTATTGAAGCTTCGGGCTGTCCCATAGCGGCACCGTCAGCTAACATTTCGGGCAGACCAAGTCCAACAACATTTGAACATGTTGTTGAAGATATGAACGGCAAAGTCGATGCCATAATCAACGGTGGGGAATGCGATGTCGGGGTTGAATCAACGGTTATTATATTAAAAGGAAACTCGGCGGAAATACTTCGTCCAGGAAAGGTTACATACGAAGAGCTTTGCCTGATCATTCCCGACATAACTATAAACCAAGCGGTCAAAAATCAATGCACAGCCGCAACTCCCGCAAGTCCGGGTATGAAATACAGACACTACGCACCATCGTCCCCCGTCTATCTTATTGACGGAAGAGATGATGATATAATTGCATTTTTTAAAGAGAAGCAGCAGACTGAAAACTGCGGTATACTCTGCTTTGACGAAGATGCAAGACAACTTTCATCTGAGAAGCTGCTCACCTTCGGCGGACATTTTGACGAAGAAAAACAAGCCCACGAGCTTTTTGACAAGCTCCGCCGCTTCGACTGTATGAATGTTGACGTAATATACGCAAGACTTCCCTCGGACAAAGGTGTGGGACTTGCAGTCTACAACAGACTTATACGCGCGGCAGGTTTCAGCATTATAAATATAAATAAAACACAGGAGTAAATAAAATATGGCGAGAAAAAGAAAGAGCGCTGCAATTATTGAAGAACAGCTCCCGGAAGCTATTCCGGTTATTCAACCCATAACAGAAACCATTGAGAAAAACTATATGCCCTACGCTATGAGCGTTATCATATCGAGAGCGATTCCGGAGATCGACGGTTTTAAGCCATCACACCGTAAGCTTTTGTATACCATGTATAAGATGGGACTTATGAACGGTGCGCGCACAAAAAGCGCAAACATTGTAGGTCAGACAATGAAGCTTAACCCTCACGGAGATGCTTCAATTTATGAAACAATGGTAAGACTTACAAAGGGAAACGAGGCATTGCTCCATCCTTTTGTTGATTCAAAAGGGTCATTCGGAAAGCACTACAGCCGTGATATGGCATATGCGGCTGCACGTTATACCGAAGCCAAACTCGACCCTATATGTTCGGAAATATTTAGGGGAATTGACAAGAATGCCGTTGAATTTATCCCCAACTATGACAACTCAATGACTGAGCCTACATTGCTCCCTACCGCATTTCCAAACGTTCTTGTTTCACCTAACATGGGCGTTGCCGTAGGTATGGCAAGCTCTATTTGTTCATTTAATCTTAATGAAATATGCGACGGAACTATTCAGCTTTTGAAAAATTCTAAGACTGATATTGAAAAAATGCTGGATATTATAAAAGCTCCCGACTTTCCGGGCGGGGCATCTCTTATTTACAATCGTGAACAGATGAAGGAAATTTTTGAAACGGGCGCAGGAAGCGTTAAGCTCCGTGCAAGATATACCTACGACAAAGAGGCAAACTGTATCGATGTTATAGAAATCCCCTACTCCACCTCTATCGAAGCCATTATGAAGCGTATGACCGACCTTGTGAAAGAGGGCAAGCTCAAAGAAGTTACCGACTTTAGAGATGAAATAGACCTTCACGGCTTCAAGCTTACCATCGATCTCAGAAGAGGTACAGATCCCGACAAGCTTATGGTAAAGCTCTATAAGCTCACTCCATTAGAAGACAACTTCAGCTGTAACTTTAACGTGCTTGTTGATATGGTTCCACGACAGATGGGCGTAACGGAGCTGCTTACAGAATGGATAAAATTCAGAATGGGCTGTGTTAAGCGTGAGCTGCAATACGAGCACGATAGAAAGAGCGAAAAGCTCCACCTGCTTCTCGGTCTCGGCAAGATTATTCTTGATATTGACAAGGCTATTCAGATTATCCGTGAAACGAAGAACGAAAAAGACGTTGTACCCAACCTTATGGCAGGCTTTGATATTGACGAGATACAGGCAAACTATATTGCGGATATTAAGCTCCGCAACCTCAACCTTGAATATATCATAAACAGAGTTAAAGAAATTGAAGCTCTGCAAAAAGAAATTGCAGAGCTGAAAGACACGATAGAGAACGATTCTAAAGTAAAAGCTGTTATTGCAAAACAGCTAAAAGAAATTAAAGAAAAGTTCGGTCAGCCCAGAAAGACACAGCTTATCTATGACTATGATGTTTCAGAATACAAAGAAGAGGAATATATTGAGAATTATAATGTTAAACTCGTTCTTACAAGAGACGGATTCTTTAAAAAGATAACTCTTGTTTCTCTCCGTGGAAACGACGAGCAGAAGCTTAAAGAAGGCGACGAGATAAGGGTTGAAGAGAGCGCAACAAATCTTGACGAGCTGGTGTTCTTCTCCGATAGATGTCAAATGTACAGAGCAAAGGTCAAGGATTTTGACTGCGACAAAGCTTCATCCCTCGGTGAATATATGCCTGCAAAGCTTGGCTTTGAAGACGGCGAAAAAGTTGTCTATATGAAGGTTTTGAATGAATATAACGAAAATGACAAATTTATATTTATATTTGAAAACGGCAAGGGTGTTAAAGTCCCCGTCAAAGCATACGAAACAAAATCCTTCAGAAAGAAGCTGACGGGTGCATATTCATCAGCATCGCCAATAGTTGCAGTATTCTATGAAAAACAGCATTTTGATATATTGATGATAGCTGACAATAATAAAGCTATTGCAATAAATACAAAACTTATAACAGAAAAAACGACTCGTTCATCGCAAGGCACGGCGCTGTTTAAGCTTAAACCAAAACAAAAGGTTATTAAGGCGGTGCAAGACTTTGAAGAAAAATATCCCAGCGCTAAGGGATGCAAAAAAATAAAAGTCCCGGCAACAGGATCATCCCTTGACTAAAAATAAAATTTGGTACTTGTATATTTATAATTTCTGTGATATAATAATACTTGACAATAAATTATTTTGATCTAATATTAGACTTATATATTGAGGTGAATGGAATGGAAAACGCAACTAAGAAGAAAAAAATGTCAAAAACAGATAAGGATAAGCTTGTTATTAGAATTGTTTGTGGCATAATGGGCGGACTTATGCTCCTCGGTTCGTGCGCAATGATCTTTCAGCTTATCTGATAATTTCCGAACATAATGAACAACGGACTGACAAAAAAATCAGTCCGTTTGTTTTATCTGTTCAACAAGAAGTATGTTAGATCCATTATTTCTTTTGTACCAAGGGTATTTATAATATGAAGCTCGCCTTTCTGCGTTTGGTCGTTAAGTATATTGATCTCTTCAAGCTTCCTTTTCGTCTCTCTCGCTGTTCCGCTTCCTCCGTCAAATGTAACAACTTTATAATCAAATGCTTTGCATACGGCTTCCTTAATATGAGGATAGTGGGTACAACCGAGAACGACCGAATCAACCTTTAAATATCTGAATGGAGCAAAAATCTCTTTTAGATGTTCGTCAAGCTCAGGTCCTTCAACTATTCCCCGTTCTATCAGCTTTACAAGTCCCGGACAAGGTAGGGCTATAATATTAGCCGCATTATCATAACGGCGTGCCAGCTCGTCAAACTTATCTTGAGACAATGTCAACGGTGTCGCCATTACAATAACCGTCGGATGTATCTTATACAAAACCGCCGGCTTGACCGCAGGCTCAATACCTATAATCGGTATTTCGGGATATTCTTTACGTAAAAAATCAGCCGCGACGCTTGTAGCCGTATTGCAGGCAATAACAATTGCTTTTGCACCCTTTTCAAGCAATATCTCTGCATTCTTTCTTGTTAATACCCTTATTTCGTCGGCGCTTTTGATTCCGTAAGGGGCATTTATCGAGTCGCCGTAATATATAAAATTCTCGTTCGGCATAAGCGTAAGTAACTCTTTCAATACACTTATTCCACCAACCCCCGAATCAAACACTGCAATAGGGTCTGTTTTTTTCATTCACGCAACCACCTTTGAGTTTAGTTTCTTTGTTCATTATACCATATAAATATATGTACGTCAATTAAGTTTTTTTACCCAAATTAAAAAACATTAACACTATGCTTTAAAAATTTTTTACATTTTTTGTTAACAATAATATTTATTTAGAATATCAAAAACACAGGTTTAATAAATCGGAATTAAAAGTACACTTATTTTTTTATTTCTCCAAAAATAGAACTGCCCAACTCCTTTTTAAGAAGTTGGGCAAATTTTTATGTTTTATGCCTTACGCTTTTTTTGCTTCACGAATAGCAATGATACGGCTCATTTCGTTGTAAACGATCATATAGCCTTCGTCAACACCCATACCGGGCTTTGCAAGAATCTGTGTAGGTTGTGTTGCCATTGCACAGTGTACGCAAACCTGAGCTGAACGGTCTGTTTCGTTACATGTACCACCCTGATATGCGCCAATTCCCTTTTCTTTACAATAAAGAACTGCTTCGATAGTATTATTTACACCGCCAAGGTCAGGAGTCTTAATCTGAATCATATGACCTGCCTTGTTGTCTGCAAAGAGCTTAATGTCTTCAAGAGTATTGCACCATTCATCAGCAACAAGCTCAACATCACAGCCGCGTTTGTCAAGCTCTGCTGTGAGACCTGCAAGAGCTTCGATCTGAGCTTCTCTTGTGCTGTCGCAGTCCATAGGACCTTCAATGCGGAGCTTAAAGGGTTTAGCGATTTCGCCGAGCTTTTCTATATAGTCAGCCATTTCTTTGTAATTGTTATTGCCGAACACAGCACCGATAGTGCCGTATACGTCCATGTGCATTACGGGCATATATTCTGAATCTACACGATTTTCGAGAATACGGTCGCGCAACCAAGCAGTATAATCAGCCAACAATTCGCCGTTCTTACCAAGCTTTGTTTCAACATGGTTAATCAATGCGTGAGGAAGAACCTGAGCTCCCTTAATAATCATCTTATCAGCATTGTCATAACGGTCATCACCCGACTGCGTGAATATCGGAACGGGTTTTTCACTTACAGAACATCCGTATTCGTCTGCAACAACTTCGCACATCATTCTGCCTGTTGCTTTTGCAACAGCGTCAAGAAGCGCCTGAGATACTCCGTAACGAATAGCTGTGTGAAGACGTTTGCCCTCAACCTGAATTGCTTCCATCATTTTTGTAAGACCGCGGAAGTCATCTGCCTCACGTCCAACAAGTTCGGGCTTAATATATTTTTCAATAATCGGAATAAAGTCCTTTGCAAGGAAGAGGGGATCACGGCCGCCTGCTCCGGAATACTGAACAGCGGCACAATCGCCGTATGCAACCTGACCGTCTTCAAGTACGATCATAACGGAAATGGATTCACCTGCCTGACGAATAGCCTGGAAACCTTCAGTTACGGGTGAACCTACATAAAACATTCCGTCGTGTCCTGCACCGCGTTTGATAGCGCGCTGGTCATCAAAATAGAATCCTGTACGACCGGGTGAACAAATAACATTTACAATTTTCATAGTCATATACTCCTTATTTATATGTGTTATTATTAATATTTAGGACGACCAACGAGACGGCCCTTACCGATAGCATAAACATCGTCTACAACCATCTGGAAAGAAGCGCTGCGGTTTTCAGTCTTTGCTCTCTCTTCAATTTTCTCTCTGTGGAAATCGATAATTTCTTTAGAGAAAGGAAGATTACCCATTTCAAGAATACGGATAGCGCCGTTATTGTCGCGGCAAGGAAGCATAAGACCTGCATTGATACGGCAAGGAGCAAAAGGAACGTCAACCACGCCTGCTTCAACTGCGCGGCAAGTACCGACTGCAATATCACCGTTACCGAGTTCAAAGCACTTATCAACGATAGCACGTGTTTCAAGGCGAATAATTTCTTTTTCAATTTCGAGGTTCTTGTCCTGGAAAGTCTGCTCGTACATCATGTTAACGACCTGCTTTGTGCAACGGAGACCTTCTGCATTTGCTTCCATAGTAGGAATACCTACAGCCTCGTGAGGAGTCTTAACGATAACCTTTGTAGCCTTGGAAAGAGCTGCAATAAGGCTACCCGAAGAAATAACACCGAACGCCTTAGCTTCGTCTGCAGGGAAACCGCCCATCCACTGGTGGAGAACTGTTGTTACCTGAACGTCGTTATATCCGTACTTATTCAAATATTCATCTGTAAGCTCTTCGAGAGTTCTGATGGCAGCAACGTCCTGAACGATGTTACCGCATTGACCGTAACCTACAGTTATATTCTTAACCCCCTGCTCTGCTGCGAGAAGAGCTTCGATAATAGCAACCGCGTGAGAAATACAAGGAGGAACCAAAGTACCTGTAAGAGGACCGTAGGGTTCACGGTTGATGGAAACGCCCATCTTTTCATATTCACCTACAAGACGGTCTGTGTACTGCCAATCGCGGATAGTACGTTCCATAGGAACGTTTTTGCAATAGGGTAGGTTGTAAGAGATACCGCCCCCCTCATAGCTTGTAAATCCTCCGGCAAGCGTAATCTCAGTAAGAAGTCTTGCGTCGGGAGTACCGTGACGAACCTGAAGCGGAACATTAACACTTTCAACAACACGGCGGCAGTTTGCAACACCGTGGTTTACAGCAGGAAAACCGTTAAGCATAGCGCGTCCGAGACGAATAGATTCTTTAACTCCGTTTTCGGCTTCTTCATATCTGTTCTGACGTGTATAGCTGTCGATTGTAGATGGGAGAAGGTCAGCTTCGCCGTACTTTTCAAGGTACTGCATAAGCTTAATGTGTTCCTCAATAACGGGAACACCGGCTCTGGGCTGAATAAGAGTTCTTCTGTCTTTCTTTGCATCAAGAAGTTTTTTCCCAAACTTTCTGGATTCGGGCATAGCCTTGTGATAAGCAACAGCTTCTTCAAGGTCAACCTCTTTGCCCGTAGGCCACTGAGCCAATACCTCCTGGCGCAGTTTGCTAAATTCTTCGTCTGATATACGTTTATTTCGAATATCCATGATACTCTAACTCCTTTTTCATAATTCTTAACGCAGCCTGAGGGTAGTGAGCAGAGAGAAGCCCCATGGCTGCCATAATATACTTTCTGTCGACCCACACATTCGCCTGTCTCGGTTTAAGAGACTGGGGGCGTTCGGGGGTAGCAAGGGCATTGGAAGCTATTTCCACAGTGCGTTTTGTGTGGATAAGGCTGCCGCCCGTAACAACAACTTGTCTCACCTTAGTCAAGTTTTTACCTTCCTGAACAAAGGTCTGACCCATCATCGTATACGTTTCGTAGATACTGCCCGCGTGACGGGTAACCGCTTCATCAATGGCGCAAGATGCAAGTGCAAAATCAAGCGCTTCAAGCTCGGCATCGTCGCCGGGAACCATATCGGTATTTTCTTTAAGCATATCCACAAGTTTGAGCAATCTGTCTTCGGCAATCCCCGAAAGTGAGCATAATTTTTTAATACCTGCGGCATCAACTATTCCTTGAATACTGTATCTCATACCGATATCGCCCTCAACTGTACGTTTTGCATACGGTTCGGGAAGACCTTTGAAAACGGTATTCATATGCTCCGGCATACCATCTGCAATAGAATATATATCGGTAGTAGCTCCACCAACGTCAACCGCAACGAGTTCGCCGATACCAAGCTCCCCTTCACATCCCTTTGAAAGTAATTCCATAGCCGAAAGAACAGCTGAAGGGGTAGGCATCATAATATCGGAAAGAAGCTCGGATGCTTTGTTAAGCCCCTTTGCTTCAACTATCTTTTCGAGGAAAATTTCGCGAATCTTCTTTTGAGTAGGTTCAGCATTGAGAACGCCAAACTTCGGCATAACGTTAGGGCAAATGTAAACCTCGTGTCCTTCAAGAATGGACTGACATTCTTTTGAAACCGTACGGTTACCTGCAACAATAATGGGAATATCGGGGTTAAGAGCCTTCATCTTTTCAGCGTTATACAAAATACATTCGGTGTTACCACCGTCAGTACCGCCGACAAGAAGAAGAATGTCGGGTTTTGATTCTTTTATAGCTTCAATATCCTCGTCGGTAAGCTGAAAAGCATAAACGCCGACAACCTTTGCGCCGGCACCGAGACTTGCAAGTTTTGCTGCCTCACCCGTAAGCTCAGGAACAAGACCGCTCGTTACCATACGCAGACCGCCCGCAGCGGACGAACACGCGTAACAGGCTTCATACTGAAACTTTCCAATTTTGGATTCGAGAATATCAAGAGCTTTTCTCAGTCCCTCGTTTATATCTGTAAAAATAGTAGTGAACGCTGCTGACGTACCGAGTATTTCCTCAGCTTCCACATCAACTGCGGTAAGCTTCGTATATGTACTGCCAAAATCAATCAGCAAAATGTTTTTCATTTAAAAATTATCCTTCCATATGCAAAAGCTCGCGAAGAGCTTGAATGGTAGTTTCGGGAGATGTACCGGGAGGGAATGCTCTGTCAAATCCCATAGCCTTGAAACGCTCTTCAACGTCTTCAAACTTCTGTTTACCGATTACAATGTTTCCACCGACAACAAGCGGAATACCTTTAAGTCCCGCCTCGTCGCATTTTTCTCTGAGACCGCGACAGTCAAGCTCCCCTTGTCCGTACAAAGACGATACGACAATAGCGTCAGCATTGGACTCAATAGCCGCTGCGATATACTCTTCCTGAGTAACCATAACACCCAGATTGACAACCTCAAAACCAGCTTGTGTAAAAGCGTGATACAAGATTTTGTTCCCAACCGCATGAACGTCGGAACCAATAACGCCAATTACCAATACCTTTTTTTTACTAGCATTCATAATAATACCTCGTCATTTTTACATTCAATATATATAATTCGATATCATATATACGAATTTCGTATATAATACATCATACAACTTTATACAACAAACGTCAATAAATTATGTTGTTGATATGGTTTAAATTTTTTTATTGATTATTTTTTGTATACAAACAATAATTCACTTTATTTATTATTTTTGCACACTAAATATTCTGTCGCACAACTCACCGTCACGGCTGACGACCTCTGCAACAACCTTATCTCCTCTGTTGATCTTCTTGGGAGAGCCTGTTATACGCTCGGTTTTTTCCTTCAAATCATTTATATCAATAATAGGAAGTCCTGCTGCTTTAAGTCGGTCTGAAAGCTCTTGTCTTCTTGGATTGACAGCAATGCCGCCCTGTGTTACAAGAACATCTACATTTTCACCGGGAGTTGATATACAAGTTACACGCTCTGTTACTATAGGCAATCTTGCTCGGAACATAGGCGCTATGATCATAGAAAGCTTTGCGCCTGCCGCAGTGTCGCTGTGGCCGCCCGCCCCCCCCATAATATAACCGTTTGAATCTGTATGTACATTTACGTTGAAATCAGTGTCTATCTCTGTTGCGCCTAAAATAACAACATCAAGACTGTCAACAACAGCACTCTTACAACTTGGGGATGCATATTGCAATGCAGATATCTCCTGATGTCTCGGATCATCTCTCAAAGACTCGACAGCTGTAAGATCAAAACATTGTACGTCCATCAACGTACGAAAACAACCTGCTTTCAGCATATCTACCATATAACCGGTTATACCGCCAAGCCCAAAGCTACCCTGTATCTGCTTTTCAACCATTATATCTTTAAGAAATTTCGCTGCTGCCAACGATGCTCCTCCGGCACCTGTTTGGAAAGAGAATCCATCCTTGAGCAAACCTGAAGCTTCTATAACCTTTGCAGCGTGAGATGCCATTACAAGACCTACCGGATCTCGAGTTATCTTTGTTGTCCCCGACACAATTCCTTTGGGATCGCCTATAGCATCAACCTCAACAACATAATCGACAAAATCTTCTGAAATGGAAAAGTCTGTCAAAGGATACGGTACAAGATTATCTGTTATAACAACAACCTTTTTTGCATACATAGCGTCAGCAAAAGCATAACCCAAACTACCACACGCAGATTTACCGTATTTACCCGAGCAATTTCCCATCGGGTCTGATGTTGGAGCCGCAATAAACGCTACATCAATAGGTGTTCTGCCAAGAGCAATATTACTCGCACGTCCTCCGTGCGTATAGAATTGAACAGGTGATTCCAGTACGCCCTCAGAAATCGCTCTTCCAAGTCCTGCTCCTATGTAATCGGCTGCAATTCCGCTAACAACACCTTTTTTTATATGCTCAAGCAACGGAACATGCGCATCAAAAAGCGAACTCGCATTTACGTTAATATCACGAAAGCCCAACTGTGCAATTTCCGCCATAACCATATTCAACACATAGTCGCCGTTACGCAAATGATGGTGGAACGATACAGTCATGCCATCTTTAAGTCCTACAAGTTCTACTACTTCTTTGACAGTCTTTACTAACTTACTCACAGTCATCTCTCCTCTCAATACCAAGCGCCTTCGCCATGGCAATAGTACGTTCTGCTCTTGCAACGATAGGAGCATCAATCATCTTTCCATTGAGAGAAATAGCGCCCTTTCCCTGTTTCTTCGCAGTTTCAATAGCCTCTATAACATCGTATGCATAATTGATCTCTGCTATGGTTGGACTGAATACGCTGTTTATCGCATCAACATGTCTTGGCGAAATAGAAGCCTTACCTGTAAAACCTAAGCTCTTTGCCAAACGAGCATCTGTATAAATGCCCTCGTCATCATTTACATCGGTAAACGGAGTATCATATACATCTACCCCTGCTGCGCGCGCCGCAACAACAAGACGTGTGCGGGCATATTCTATTTCTCTGCCCTCTCTTGTACGTTTGCACTGAATGTCGGCTGTCAAGTCCTCAGCGCCAAGGAACAGTGCTTTTACACGCGGAGATGCAATTGCAATCGAAAATGCATTTTCAACGCCCAAAGCTGTTTCTATAAGCGGCATAATTCCAACAGTACCTTTCGGTAGACCGAGCTTACTTTCAACCTCTTCCATATATGATGCAACCGTTAAAACATCATCAGGCGAACTTACCTTCGGCAAAAGAATCAAATCCGGACACTCAGGCAAAATTGTATTAATATCAGACTGCCAATATGAAGTATCAACCGAGTTGATACGTACAATTTTTTCGCAATCAAGCTTCATATACCGCATAGTGTTACGAACAAGTATGCGGGCAGCATCCTTTTCTGCGGGTGATACAGCATCTTCAAGGTCAAAGATTACGGCATCAGCGCCCAGATATCCCGCATTAATAAGCATATTGGGGTTATTTCCGGGTAAAAACAAAAGACTTCTCCGCATTACACTTCACCCCCGCATCTATGTATCGCCGTTTCCACTCTCGCTCTTATAACACATTCAAGCGCTCCTCTGTCTACAACGCGAACTTCAGCGTTAGTTAAATCATAATCAGCAAGAACCTCTCGTACAGTTGCCTCTATCTCGTCCCCAAATTGTTTTTCAACGACCGATTGAATATGAATCTCAAGACCGTTTTCATTTGGCTCAATTTCCACATATGCATCACTGGACTCCATCGTTCCTGCCGATGCCTGTCTTATAATCTTCACTGTAAAACAGCTCCTTTCTTTATCAATTTTGCATAATAATTATCTCACTTGTTATATATTAGCACTTTACTTAAAAAAACACAACCTTTTTTTACATTTTTTTAATAATCTCTTTTCTAAATCAAAAAAATGTTGTATAATTAAAGTAAGAACATACAAAATGACTATAGGAGAAATCTATGAGTGTTGAAATTGTATCCCGTTTAAGCGGAATAAGACTTGAAAAATGGAAAAAGCTTATGGATGTTTCAGGCCTTCATGATGACACTTGTCCTCAGCGAACAGTTTTGGTTTGGGACGAAGATGAGCTGATTGCCGCGGGAAGCAGAAATGCCAATATTCTTAAGCTCCTGGCGGTATCTCCCGAACATCAAGGCGAGGACCTGCTTTCAAAAATAATTACAGAGCTTAGGCGCGATGCATTTGAAGAAGGATATCATCACCTTTTTCTATACACAAAACCATCTAACAGATTTATTTTTTCTTCACTTTTCTTTTATCCCATTGCCGAGACAGACAAGGTTCTTGTTATGGAAAACAAGAGAAACGGTATTTCACAATTTCTTGATACATTACCCGAAAAAACTTGTGAAAAAAATGTCGGCGCGATTGTAATGAACTGCAATCCGTTTACACTCGGCCACCAATATCTTATTGAAACAGCCGCAGCTGAATGTGATTTAGTTTATATTTTTGTATTATCCGAAGAGGGCGACGGTTTTTCTGCCAAAGACAGATTTGAAATGGTGAAATTGGGAACAGCACATCTTTCTAATGTAATTGTTTTGCAAACCGGACCATACTTGATTTCTTCCGCAACATTCCCTACCTATTTTCTTAAAGACCGAGATAATGCCGATGAAGTTCTGTGCGATATTGATATTGAAATTTTTGTAAAATATTTCGTGCCGCGTTTAGCAATTACAAGAAGATATGTGGGCACTGAACCATTGTCAGCAATGACAAATACTTATAACGACACTTTACGCAAAAAGCTGCCTATGGCAGATATCGAGTTTAAAGAAATTGTTAGAAAAGAAGTTGGCGGTACACCTATTAGCGCAAGTGCTGTTCGCGCACTGATCAACGAAGGCAAAACAGAACAATTGAAATATATTGTTCCTCAGACTACGCTTAATTATCTTAAAACCAATAACATGATTTAACGGGAGGGCAACAAATATGCAAGAAAGACAAAAAAGCCATATTCTAAGCAGTTATTTTGCTCCCAGAGGATATAACCGTATGTATTCTCTCGGTATGCAGTTAGCGCAACTGTATCTTTCACCTTTTGATAAGCTTATAGGTGTTATAGGCGAGGCAGGTTCGGGTAAAAGCGCATTGATACGAGGTATGTTTCCAGGGCTGGAATTAACAAACGATGATGACGGTGTATATGTACGTCCACTTCCTTTGCTCGACCAAGGCGGAGGCGGTTTTAAATTCTTTTCCCCACATACTTACCATGTGGATATTCGTTTTGAAAACGGTTTTACCCAAATGAGCGTGTTGGCAGACGCCATCCGCGAGGCTCTTGCAAACGGAAAACGCGTTGTGGTGGAACACTTTGACCTTATATATCCGCATCTGGGATTTAACGCAAATCTGCTTATAGGAGCAGGAGAACAGATACTTATTGCGCGCCCTATGCTATTCGGTCCCGAACCCAACGAAATTCGAGACACAGTATATGCATCGCTTCGTTATCGCCTTATGGCTCATACAGCCGAAGACCTTTGCGAAGCCTGTATGCCGGCGGCTGACTTGGCGCGTTGCACCCACGACGACGTAAAACACGGCTTTGTAATAGCATTCCCCGAATACAAGCCAAACTTTAATATAGCAGAGTTGGAAAACAAAGTAAATGAACTTATTGCAGCAAATCTTCCGGTTACCTATTTTGACAACAACCATGTTTCAATCGGAGACAAGATCCACCCTTGCACAGGACCTCGTATTCATGTTTCCAATACGGGAATGATTGAAAATTTCAATCTTCTTAACCATTTTATATATGACCAACTGTCAAAACGTTATTTGCTGATCGGCTGTGTCGGCGAAAAAGCGGCGCAAGCTTTGAAAAAACTTGACGAAAATCAGAAAAAACAAACCGATTTGATAATGTAGTCCTACATTATTAGATATTCCTCCTAAATGTAGGTGGATATTATTCCGACTGTCGCTTTGTTTATGATACTTGTATAAAATTGGCATGGTAAAGCGTACAAATAATATAAATAACCGTAGTCATCGTTAACTACGGTTATTTTTTGCCATTTCGGATACTTCTCGGAGTTTGGAATATACATATTCATATCCGCCCTCGGCATGAGGGAGTGTGCAGTTGGAGCAATCTTTAACTCCGTTTTCTAAATAGACAAAATTGCCGCCGCACTTATCGCCTAAAGCATAAAGAGGACAGCAACAAAACATACAATTAAAAAACTCACCCTTTATTTTATGGCATGGAAAATATTCACAATCATTGTTTTTAAAATATGTACTGCAGTTTTTCATAATAATCTCCCCAAAAAGTTATATAAAAGCCTTATTGTAATTGTATCACAATATAATGTTTTTTTCAATATTTATTTATATTTATCCGTATGTGAATATAATTAAATATTTGTTTTGTGATACAATAAAATAACATATATTTTTTACAATCCGTATTAATGACTACAATGTCCTATTATTCATATGTTTTACGGTAGATAATATTTCATTTAAATAGTCAAAGTGAATTGTAGGCAAAATATCGTTTGCCTTATTTTCTTGACTGAAAAAATGCTTTCTGCTTTTAGATGCTACCAAAACCCCGTCAGTATAGTCCGGAATTAACATAAATCGCTCTACAATTTTATCATCTGCAAATTTAACAAATACCCTTGGATTTTGCTCTAATGAACCGTTATGTACAACTTCATTTCTTAAAGATTCTATAAGTTTAACCGTGTTGCTTCTATCAAAAACCGTATTTTCTTTTTCAATATTAAGCTTTTTTCTGTCTCCCCAAAGAATATTTGCACTTTTTGTTTTCTTGAAATTGTCAAATACATCATACTTATGTTCAAATTCATATTCGATTTTAGTAAGCATATCAAGTATTGAATAAGCCTTGGTAAAATAACTTTCTACCAAAGAAGATATACATCTGGCTTCGTATGAATTCATCATTATAACTGTATCTTTATTATTTTTTATGCTTTCTGTAATATCAACATCACTTATTTGAACATAATAATTTGTAATAGCATAATTCATACCGTCTAAAAGATTTTGAATGGTAGCAATTAAAAACTGAATATCAACTAAATACAAATATTTATATAAATCCGGTGTTGTATCTTTAAAGATATCTATAAGTTCCAGAAGCTGTTCAGAGCTAAGCGCACAATCCGAATTATAGCCTGCCTCTTGGACAAATATTGGAACTAAATCAATCTGTTCATAGTATTTTTCAGTATCAGGAAACAGCAAATCTCTGAATTTATCATACAATGCAACTAACTCACTATCAAGTTCATATCTTATAGAATCTCCTGTATACGAATACTTCTCTATAGTGTCAGGTACTTCCTGTATGCAAAAATCCTCTATATAATTTAAAAGTATTTCAGTCTCTTGCATTATTCCTTTTTTATAATAAGTCTTCATTTGTCTTCTTCCTCATATAGAAATATAATTATAAAAGTTACCATAGCTATTATCTGACATAACCTTGCCACCTTCCACTTTGATGTTCTAGTTATACCATAAACCTTATCACTTTTCAATCTAAAATAAATATGAGTTTCGCATCGCGAAACTCTACCGAAATACCTTTTCACTATTCACTATTACTTATTACTTCCAAAAAAATTCCTCTTTGTAGAGAAAAGTGAAAAGTGAAGAGGTAAAAAAATATCCTCGGAACAAGTCCGAGGAATTTTTTTGGCATGTTGCACCGATTTAGATATCGGTTATTCAAAAGAAACAGTTTTAGCCCATTCAAAAATTTTCGAACTGTACTCATTGGCATTTTCTGTAAGTGTAGCAAACTGCACCAACCAAAAGGCATCGTTTGATTTATAAACAAACGAAAAATATTTATATGTATCCTTTGTGTCGGGATTCGTGAATTCATATTCAAATCCGGTTAATCCATCTATGTTTTCTATCTTAGATGAAGAAAGATTATTATTCTGTATTACCAAATCACCGTATTGTTTCAAAGTGTAATTTTGAAAACCGTCAACCAACTTGAATTCTTCTTTCAATGCAAATACAGCCACATTTTTGGAATCATATGAAACGGTATAATTCTCAATATCAGCTTTTATAAACTCATCAGTCAATGTTATGGTCATTCCATTTGAAGAAAAATCCTTCGGCTCAGGAACTTTATCTGAAAAAAGACCAGAAGTAATCGAATAACCCGCAACGACACCTACAATAGCGGCTATTATTAAAATTAGTAAACCTTTTTGTGTGGCACACTTACGGCTTGCGATATTTTCTTCACTTTCGTTGTTATCAAAACGAAATGCATTTCCATTGGCAGGGTTAAATTTGTTTTTACCGGAGAGAAAAACATCATCTTGCCCTGCGGAAAGTTGATAAAATTCATTGCAGTAGTTTTTGCTTAACTTATCCGCAATTATGTATACCTTTCCCTCTTGTTTGTTAATTTGAAAGGTTTTCTCTTCTCCATTTTTTAAATCGCCTATTTTACGACAAGGTAAACCATTTATAAACAACTCATTTGAAGTGGGGTCTTCTATATATACTTTCATTTTTGCAAAACTGCCCACAAAACTTTTCTCTCTTTTTATTGTTAGATTTCTCATTTAAAATTCCCCCTTTGTAAATTATTTTAGCACAAAACCGTATTTAAAGCAATATATTTTAGTTCAAGTCCCACCGAAAGCCGTTTTTCGCGTAGGATATCTATAAAAACCAACTGCAAAAATTTGTATAGAAAAAGTGCGAAACAGCTGTGGTTTCGCACTTTTCTGCCCCGATATCTAAATCGGTGCTACTTGTTGGCAAGTGCTACCAAAATAGATAGCAGTGTTAATTTCTTTAAAAGTCATAAGATGTCAAATAAAATACTAAAATGTATTGACAAATACTTTATCTTGTTATAGAATAGGTTTAGAGAGGAAGTGCTAACATGAGCTTTTGGAAATTTATGTATTATGCCTGTGGCATTTGGATATTCAAATTATTGTTTTGGATTGTTTGTATTTTCTTTTTGGCTATTCCTTTTGCTTTAATTCACTTAATACGCAAAACTTAAATTAAAGGAGTAAAAAATTATGGATTACGATAGAATTATTCTTGAAATGTTAGACCGCATTAAATCATTAGAGGACGAGGTTGCAGCACTCAAAAACAACGCCGGAAATAGCAACGATGGAAACGAGCCTATTAAGTCAAGCAAAAAGTATAGACGATTAACCGAGCTATTGACCAATGCAGAAGGTAAGCCTGTTTCAATTTCCTTTGGGGATATTGAAAAAACAATTGGTTTTTCGCTTCCTGATTCAGCAAGAGAACACAGAGCTTTTTGGGCAAATACCACTACGCATTCTATTGCACTTAGTTGGTTAAGTGTTGGTTATAAAACAGTTGATGTTGACATTGAAAAAGAAATAATTGTCTTTGAAAAATAAAAGGTGGTAACATAAATATGAATGAAATTTGGATCTTGATTAAAAACTCTTACTCAGTTAATCCGAGGGATGTGTTAACATATGGAGGAAGGAAATACTTCTATGTTTATACACAGGGAGATAATGTTTATCTCGAAAGCGGCCGTAACCATCCAAACAGTTCAACCATATCTTCGACACGCACCTTGGATAAAGAAAATCTAAATGCTGTGTTTGAAGAATATAAAAGTGGTTCAAAGCCAAGTGATGTAACAGAAATCACATTCAATTCTGTTTATTGGTTTGGAATATTCAAGGATTTGAAGTTATAATAATTAATTTCAGACACAAACATTTAACATTCATAAAAACAAAAAAGGGGCAGACTTTACGAAAAAATCCGTAAAATCTGCCCCTAAATTCTTGATGTTTTAGTTCAAGTCCCCCCAAACACCGTTTTTAAGGGGATGGCATCTTTTTATTTTTAATGGTATTTTAGACACGAAAAAACCCAGAAACCGTGATGGTTACTGGGTTTTTCGGGCTGTCATCTATTTTGGTAGCCAACCATGGTTGCGGAGGTGGGACTTGAACCTCACGACCTCCGGGTTATGAGCCCGACGAGCTACCAACTGCTCTACTCCGCGATATGAAATTTTAAACACAACTTTGGTGCCGGTGACCGGGGTCGAACCGGTACGGGAGTTGAATTCCCACGGGATTTTAAGTCCCGGGCGTCTGCCAATTCCGCCACACCGGCATTTTTGGCTGCCCATATATTATACTACATCACATATCTTTTGTCAATACTTTTTTGCAATTATTATTTTTTGTAAAATAAACTCTATGACTCTCTGTATTATTATACTGCAATCATATAAGCTTTATGCAAACACCTTACAAAAAAATAAGGGTAGAAGCTTTTTTAAGTTAAACTCCTACCCATTTATATACACAATGTTTATTACAAAACACATAATATAGCAATAATTTTATATTATCTTTTTCACTTTGTAATCTTCGGCTGTAATTGCTTTTTTAAAAGCTTCCGCATCAACAGAGCTTTTTGTTATCACCGTTGCTATACCCTTTTTGTAATCAGCCTCGGCAGACACCACGCCTTCAACAGCCATCAATGCTTTTTTCACTCTGTTCTCACAATGCTCGCACATCATACCTTTTATATACACAATAGTATGCGAATCGGTAGAACCGTTCTCGATTTGGTTGTTTTTTTGCAGCTTCAAAAGATTCAGCCGCAAAGCATTTGTAACAACACAAAAGCTCGAAAGGCTCATTGCCGCCGCGCCAAACATAGGTGTCAGTTTCCAGCCAAGCAACGATATAAACACGCCTGCCGCTATCGGTATTCCGACAGCATTGTAAATAAACGCCCAGAACAAATTCTGATGTATGGTACGCAATGTTGCTCTGCTTATCTTTATTGCCGAAACAACATCTGAAAGCACGCTCTTCATCAGTACCACATCGGCAGACTCGATTGCAATATCCGTTCCCGCGCCGATTGCTATTCCAACATCTGCTGTTGTTAATGCAGGCGCATCGTTTATGCCGTCGCCTACCATTGCGACCCTGCCCTTTTCCTGCAAGGAACGTATAACCTTTTCTTTGCCGTCGGGCAATACCCCTGAAATAACCTCATCAACCCCTACCTGGTTGCCGATGGCTTTTGCTGTCTTATCGTTATCCCCAGTAAGCATGACCGTATGAAGTCCCAACGCCTTAAGCTGTGAAATTGCCTCCTTGCTGTCGGGTTTTATAACATCAGCAACGGCAATGATACCTATAAGCCTATCATTTATTGCAAAATAAAGGGGCGTTTTTCCCTCTTCGGCAATTTTCTCAGCCTTTGTAACACTTTCTTCGTCTATTTCTGCAAACTTCTCAATAAATTTCTTATTACCGCCATATATTTTTTTATCTCCATACTTTGCAAAAAGACCGTTACCTGCAAATATTTCAAAGGTTGTAACCTCAAAATGAGCTATATCATTTTGCTCTGCATAACCGACTACCGCCTTTGCTAACGGATGCTCACTCTTTATTTCAAGCGAATATGCATTTTCCACAAGCTCTTTTTCGGTCATGTCGCCGATTGGCAAAATATCTGTTATAACAGGCTGTCCCATCGTAACAGTCCCCGTCTTGTCAAGAGCAATCGTCTTTATCTTTCCCGCATTTTCAAGTGATTCGGCTGTCTTAAATAGTATGCCGTTCTTCGCGCCAACGCCGCTACCTACCATAATTGCAACAGGTGTTGCAAGACCCAAAGCGCACGGACAGCTTATAACAAGCACCGATATACCGCGCACCAAAGCAAATCCAACTTCTTTTCCTAAACACAGCCATATAATAGTTGTTACAACCGCAACAGCAATAACGGCGGGAACAAATATTCCCGAAACCTTATCGGCTATACGCGATATAGGCGCCTTTGTCGCCGAAGCATCACTTACCATTTTTATAATCTGCGAAAGGGTAGTATCATTTCCCACTCTTGACGCGCGGCACTTGATAAAACCTGAAAGATTAACTGTTCCCGAAAAAACAGCATTTCCCTCTTCCTTATCGACAGGTATACTTTCACCGGTCAGCGCCGACTCATTTACTGAGCTTGTCCCCTCTATTACATATCCGTCAACAGGTATATTTTCACCCGGGCGGACAACAAATATATCGTCAATTCTTACCTGCTCAACGGAAATAACCGCTTCAACACCGTCTCTTACAACCGTTGCCGTCTTAGGAGCAAGCTTCATAAGGCTTTTCAGAGCATTGGTAGTCTTGCCTTTTGAAATCGCTTCAAGCATTTTCCCTACAGTTATAAGAGCTAAAATCATTGCCGCCGACTCATAATATAACTCATGCAAAAGATGGGCTGAGTGTTCTACCTCGCCGATCATAACAAACATAACACCCACGCTGTATAAAAATGATACAGACGAGCCAAGGGCAACCAACGTATCCATGTTCGGACTTCCGTGAAACAAACTCTTGAATCCGTTTATAAAAAATTTCTGATTTATGACCAACACAACAGCAGATAACAACAATTGAACCAACGCAATCGCAATAGGGTTGTTTTCAAGATATGACGGCAGAGGAAGTCCGAACATATTGTGTCCCGTTGCAACATACATAAGCAGAGCCAAAAAAGCCAAAGACCAGATAAGACGTTTTTTCAAGATCTTTGTTTCCGAAGCTGTATCATCAGTTTGAGCTTCGGTAGAAACAGCTTCATTCCCTGATGCAAGAGATGCGACGTAGCCTGCCTTTTTTACCGCATCAACAAGCTCTGCCGTGTCATAATTCCCTTCTACGTTCATTGAGTTTGTCAAAAGGCTGACCGAGCATTTTTCCACACCCTTGACCTTTTTTACCGCCCTCTCAACACTTGTCGAGCAGGCAGCGCAGCTCATTCCCGTTACGTTGTATTTTTCCATTTTGTTACTTCGCTTTCTAATTTAAGTAAGTATATTATATACACTTTTCAAAATAAAATCAAGATAAAATAAATCACTGTCCTAAAACCCACAAGAGGAAGCCTTTTTGAAAAAAGCTCCCTCTTGATTAACTTAAATTATTCCAGTTCAAATGCGCCTGTATAAAGCTGATAGTATGTGCCTTTATCGGCAATAAGCTTTTCATGGTTGCCGCGCTCGATTATACGACCGTGGTCAAGCACCATTATAACATCCGAATTCTTGACAGTCGAAAGCCTGTGAGCAATTACAAATACCGTTCTGCCCTCCATGAGCTTATCCATACCTCTTTGAACTATCGCCTCTGTTCTTGTATCAATAGACGAGGTCGCCTCGTCAAGTATCATAACAGGGGGATCTGCAACCGCCGCTCTCGCTATGGCTATAAGCTGTCTTTGACCTTGCGAAAGGTTTGAACCGTTATTCTCAAGCATAGTGTCATAACTGTTTGGCAGTCTGGTTATAAAATCGTCTGCACCTGCCAGAACAGCGGCATTCTTACACTCTTCGTCGGTTGCATCAAGCTTACCGTATCTGATATTCTCCATTACTGTTCCCGTAAAGAGGTTTGTATCCTGCAAAACTATACCCAGTGAGCGTCTGAGATCGGACTTCTTGATCTTATTTATATTTATTCCGTCATATCTTATCTTTCCGTCGGCAATATCGTAGAAGCGGTTAATAAGATTGGTTATGGTTGTTTTTCCTGCGCCGGTAGCGCCTACAAATGCAACCTTTTGACCCGGCTCTGCATATACGCTGACATCGTGAAGCACAGGTTTATTATCTTCATATCCGAAATCAACATTAAACAATCTTACATCGCCTTTTAATTCGGTATATGTCAAGGTTCCGTCGCCGTGAGGGTGCTTCCACGCCCACTTGCCCGTTCTCTTTTTGCTTTCGATTATAGTGCCGTCATCTGCTATTTCTGCATTAACAAGAGTTACGTAACCCTCGTCAACCTCTTTTCCTTCATCCATAAGAGAGAACAGTCTTTCAGCGCCTGCCATAGCCATAATAATGGAGTTTACCTGCTGGGAAACCTGGTTAACATTCCCTGTAAATTGCTTTGTCATATTGAGGAAAGGTATTACAATATCAATAGTAAACGGCAATCCCGATATACTGATATTCGGTGCGTTTGTAACAAGGAACAGACCGCCGACAGTTATACAGATAACGTAAAGAATGTTACCTATATTCATAATGACAGGACCCAATATATTCGCAAAGGAGTGAGCCTTGTAGCTGTCATTATATAACTCTTCGTTTATTTCGTCAAAATCCTTTTTAACTTCTTCTTCACGGCAGAATACCTTTATGACTTTCTGCCCGTTCATCATCTCCTGAACAAAGCCTTCTGTTTTACCGATAGATTTCTGCTGACGGATAAAGTATTTTGCCGCGCCGCCGCCAAATGTCGCCGACACAAAAAACATCAAAGTTACGCCGAGAAGAACTACCAGCGTCATAAGTACGCTGTAGTATAGCATAATGAACAAAACCGTTACAACGATTATGCTTGCCTGCAGGAGACTGGGGATCGACTGGGAAACAAGCTGACGGAGCGTGTCGATATCGTTTGTGTAATAACTCATGATATCACCGTGCTTGTGTGTATCAAAATACTTTATTGGAAGATCCTGCATGCCGTCAAACATTTTCTTTCTCATCTTACCGAGGAAGCCTTGGGTTATATATGCCCCAAGCTGTGTCTGAATGGTAATAAAGATAAGAGATAGAATGTACAGACCTATCAGTATACCTACCATAGGTACTATTTCCTGCTTTGCAACAGCCCAGCTCATTTCTCCCGTTTCAAGGCATCTTGTTATCACCGCCATAACCTTTTGTGTAAAAATGGAGGGAATCGCCGACACTATGGAAGAAGAAATAATACATAGAGCAACTACAGGTATCAAAACGGGGTATGACTTAAAAAGAAGCTTTATTACCCTGCCGAGTACCTTGAAGTTTATCTTTCTCTTGGGAGGTCTGCCTCTGAATTGAGTTTTGACATTTTGTTTACTCATCATCAGCACCTCCATTCATCTGCTGCTCGTATACCTCTCGGTAAATACTGCTTGTTTCGAGAAGCTCGGAATGTGTGCCCGCATCTGTTATTTTGCCGTTATCCATAACGATTATCAGATCGGCATCCTGCACCGAAGCTATTCTCTGCGCAATTATGATCTTTGTTGTTTCGGGGATATACTGCTTAAAGCCCGCGCGGATAAGCGCATCTGTTCTTGTATCAACAGCGCTTGTGGAATCGTCAAGAATAAGTATCTTCGGCTTTTTCAAAAGCGCACGCGCAATACAAAGTCTTTGCTTCTGACCGCCCGAAACATTCGTTCCGCCCTGCTCTATCTTTGTGTCATATCCGTCGGGGAAAGAACAAACAAAATCGTCTGCCTGAGCAAGAACACAAGCCTCTTTGATCTCTTCGTCGGTCGCGTTTTCGTTGCCCCAACGGAGATTTTCTTTTATCGTGCCCGAAAAAAGTAGATTTTTTTGCAATACCATTGCAACAGCGCCGCGTAAGCTTTCAATATCATATTCTCTTACATCAACACCGCCCACCTTGACACTTCCTTCTGTTACATCATAAAGACGGGGAATAAGCTGAACAAGAGATGACTTACTCGAACCTGTACCGCCGATAATACCCACTGTCATACCAGACTTGATTTCAAGGTCAATATCCGCCAAAGCAAATTTTTTAGCCTTTGCCGAATATTTAAAGCTTACGTTTTCAAATTTAATTGAACCATCCTTAACTTCGTAAACAGGCTTTTCGGGGTTGTCCAGAACCGTCTTCTCGCTCAACACCTCATAGATACGCTTCATGGACTCTAAAGACATAGTCATCATAACATATATCATAGAAAGCATCATGAGCTGCATAAGAATTTGCATACCGTATGTGAGCATTGCCGACATTTCGCCTACATTGATAACACTGCCGCCCGAAGTTATTGCAAGTCTCGAACCCACAAGCATAACGAATATCATATTGAAGTAAACACAGAACTGCATTAAAGGCGAGTTCAGCGCAACGATACGTTCAGCCTTAGTAAAATCGTTCTTTATATCGTCTGCAGCCTTGCCAAACTTCTGTTTCTCATATTCTTCTCTGGAAAAGCCTTTGACAACACGTGCCGCACGCACGTTTTCCTCAATCGATTCATTAAGCTTGTCATACTTTTTGAATACCCTTCTGAAAGCGGGCATAGCGTTGCGTGCAACCAAAAGAAGACCTCCTGCAAGCACTGGAATGATCACTACAAACGAGCCTGCTAAAGCGCCGCCCATTATATATGCCATTATTATTGAAAAAATAAGCATAAACGGAGCACGTACAGCTATTCGAATAAGCATCATAAACGACATCTGAACGTTTGTTACGTCAGTAGTCATTCTTGTAACCAACGAAGAAGACGAGAACTTGTCGATATTCTCGAAAGAATAAGTCTGAATATTGTTAAAAATATCGTGTCTGAGGTTTTTCGCAAAGCCCGCCGATGCCTTAGCGCAGGTAACAGCCGCAACAGCGCCGCAACCAAGGGACAGCAAAGCCATTAAAACCAGAATAAGTCCTATTTTGATTATGTAGCTCATGTCAACGATGTTCGCCTCGATCTTGTTTATGACCTTTGAAGTTATAAAAGGCAGCAAGCACTCGATGACAACCTCAGCAACGATAAAAATCAGTGTAAAAAAAGCATAGCCCTTATACTCCCTTACACAGCTAAAAAGCCTTTTTATCATTGTTTTTTCTCCTTTCTTTGCACAATAAAATAGATAATCTATATTAATAGTTGTATATACAATGCAACTTTTTGTATTTTACCACAACACACCCATATTTTTCTACAACATTCTGTGAACAAACTAAATTTTCAAAAAAATAACCGGCACATTTCTGTGCCGGCTGTGTATTATTTATTGCTTTTATGCTTTTTTCTTGCCCGAGATAAACTTGATAACAAACAGCGTTGCTATCATGAGAGCAATTGCAATCGCAAGGGATATAATTGCGTTCTGAACGAATGATGCAATAATAAAGCTTACGAATGACACTGCCGCAACTGTTATTGCATACGGGATCTGTGTCGAAACGTGATTCAGGTGGTCGCACTGTGCGCCTGCCGATGACATAATCGTCGTATCGGAAATAGGCGAGCAGTGGTCGCCGCATACTGCACCCGCAAGACAAGCGGAAATACCGATTATCATAAGCGTGGAATCTGCGGGGAAGATAGATGTTACAATAGGAATAAGGATACCGAATGTTCCCCATGATGTTCCGGTCGCAAAAGCAAGTCCGCATGCAACAAGGAATATAATAGCAGGAAGAAGTGTGCTGAGACCTGCAGCCGCGCCCTCCATAAGCTGTGCTACAAATACCTTTGCCCCAAGGAGACTTGTCATATTTTTAAGTGCTGTCGCCATTGTAAGTATCATAATTGCTGGAACCATTGCCTTGAAACCTTCGGGAATGCTTTCCATACAAGACTTAAAGCTGATTACGCGGCGAAGCATATAGTAAACCATAGAAATCATAAGAGCAATTACACCGCCCCAAGGCAAGCCAACAGTTGCATCTGTATTAGAGAACGCATCAATAACATTCATATTTGCAAAGCTGTTTCCGTTACCGTTGTACACCAAAGCAAGAACGCAAGTTACAATAAGAACAAGAATAGGGAAAACAAGGTCAAACACGAGACCCTTGGAATTGCTTGTTTCAGCTTCTTCAGACATTACCTTTTCACCCGATGTAAACAAATCGCCGTTATCAGCGTTAGCCTCGTGAAGCTTCATCGGTCCGTAATCTATCTTCATTACAACAATGCCTATAATAAACACGAATGTAAGCAATGAATAGAAGTTATAAGGAATAGCCTTAATAAACAATGCAAGTCCTTCTCCCTCTTCAGCATAGCTTGCAACAGCCGCCGCCCATGAGGAAATAGGTGCTATCATACATACAGGAGCTGCGGTGGCATCAATAAGATATGCAAGCTTTGAACGGGAAATCTTATGAGTATCTGTAACAGGGCGCATAACAGAGCCGACTGTAACACAGTTGAAATAGTCATCAATAAATATAAGAACACCCAACACAAAGGTTGCAATAGATGCTCCCACTTTTGTGTGAATATGAGTCTTTGCCCATCTTCCGAAAGCGGCAGAACCGCCCGATTTATTTATCAACGAAACAAGAGCGCCAAGGATAACGAGAAACGCAAATATGCCTGCTGTTCCCGATACTGCGGAAATAATACCCTCCTCAACAACATTGTCAATAGTAGATGTTCCGTTAAAGTTTGCCGCAAGCAGACCTCCCGAAACAATACCTATAAACAAAGAAGAATATACTTCTTTTGTTATCAATGCCAATACTATTGCAATAATCGGCGGAACAAGCGCCCAGAATGTCGCAAACATAGGCGTATCAGCCCTTACCGTTTCAAGCGCAGTCTTTGAGTTCTCTTCAAAATTTTCGTCGCTGCTGCTGTTTGTTGTATATTCGTCGAGGTACTCAACAGCCGTGTCATAATCGGTGTAATCGGGAGCTGCTGCCTCTTCTGCGGCAGAAATACCCGTTACCAAAAACGCAGACATCATAAGCACCAACGTTACAATTGCAAACAGCCTTCTGAATTTTAATACGTTCATGTTTTTCTCCTTTATTATTTAAACGTTAAATTTATTGACAAATTATTGATTTTTTATATATTAATTATAACTTTTTTTGGTATTATGTCAATACTTTCACAATAATTTGATAGAATTTTGTTGATTATTGTCAAAACAACAAAAATTATAGAAGAAAAACATTTGAGCAAAAAAATATTGACTTTTATAAATTACGGTGATATAATATTCTTGCGACGTAATTTAATAAAATTTTCTAACAAGAATTGTTTTTATTTTTGGTAAAAACACATTCTCCCTTTTTATATTCTTGTTAGAAATATTTAATTGCGTCGCAGCAATGGAGCTGTGTGTTTTTCGGTGCGTGGCTTCGGCTGCGCACTTTTTATTTTACGATACCACATTGCTCTCATTGGTGCGACTCAATCTCATATCTAACGGTAATGGGCATCCGTATTTTTTTACGGATGCCCATTATCTTTTTTGCTATATCGATTTTATTTGAGTAAGAGTTGATGCACCTTGAATACATCTCCTGCGCCCATTGATACAACAAGGTCGCCTTTTTTTACGTTTTGTTTTACATAATGGACAATTTTTTCAAAGCTGTCAAGATACAAAGCCCCGTCGATTTTGTTTGCAAGGTCTTTGGAAGATATTCCAAAAGTATTCTGTTCTCTTGCGGCGTATATTTCGGCAAAAATAAGATGGTCTGCCTCGCCGAAGCTTTCGCAAAACTCGTCAAAAAGCCCTGCGGTTCTGGAATATGTGTGCGGCTGATATATACACCAAAGCTTACCCTTGCAAAGCTTTTTCAAACCGTGAAGACTCGCCTTTATTTCCGAGGGATGGTGAGCATAGTCATCATATATAACTACGCCATTCTTTTCGCCCTTGTATTCGTTGCGGCGGTTTACTCCTTTAAATGTCAACATACTTTCCGCGGCAGTTTTTGCATCTATTCCGTGCAATCCCCCCACAACTATCGCCGCTATAGCGTTCACCACATTATGCTCACCGGGAACAGACAACTCAACACGGCATAGTTCTTCACCTTTGTGGCCGATTTTAAAGGTATCGTATCCGTATTCGTTTTCTTTTATGTCATAGCCGTAAAAATCTAAAGATTCGTCGTTTACACCGTAGGTTATAAGTCTGCCTTTATAATTTTTGACAGCATCCATAAGGTCAGCGTCATTACCGCAGGCAACAACGGTGTGCGCCTTGTCTGCGTATTTTGCAAAGGACTGTTTTATTTGTTCCAACGAATGAAAATAGTCAACGTGATCCATTTCAAGATTAAGCAATACAGCCGTATCGGGATAAAATGACAAAAAGCTGTCCTTGTATTCACAGGCTTCAAAAATAAATCCATCGTTTTGTCCGATCCTGTATGCATTACCGTCAAGCTCGGCTGTGTTTGCGCCGTTCAGTACGGTAGGCTCTCTTCCCGACTCGATAAACACATGGGCGATCATACCTGTTACACTGCTCTTACCATGCATACCCGCAACGCCTATCTTGTTTGTATAAGCAAGCATAAGCTTGCCGAGATAATCTGCTCTGTTAATACATGGCAATCCGTGTTCTCTTGCATAAACAAGTTCAGGATTGTCTTCGGCTATCGCCGCAGTATATACAATCGAATCATACCCCTTTAAATTATCGGCAGAATGACCTATAAATATTTCTATGCCCTCGGAGCGCAGTTTCTCCGCCATCTCTCCGTCATTTGTGTCCGAGCCGCCCACCTTTATTCCGTGAGTATGGGTTATGCTCGCAAGACTGGACATACTTATGCCGCAGATACCGATAAAAAATACCGACTCTGCTCCTTCGGGTAATATGAATCTGTCATTGTTTTTCATAAATAATAACGCCGCCCCTTTTTCGCTTTGTATGTCAATTTATATATATATAATTATACACTTTTGTGCATTTTTCACAACTTATTGACAAATGTTTATAAAAAAGTTCAAAATTTTACCAAAAATAGTAGTATATATTTCATAAAATGCTGTTATACTATAATGGAAGACAATATTATTATACGTAGGAGGAAAACTATGGTTATTACTGATATCAAAATTAGAAAAATATTTGACGAAAGCCCCATGAAGGCAATCGTATCCGTAACCTTCGATGACCAGCTTGCAGTTCACGACATCAAGGTAATTAACACTAAAGATAAACTGTTCATTGTAATGCCCAGCAGGAAGAACCCCGACAACACATATCGCGATATTGTACATCCGATTAATGCCGACTTCCGAGCATTGCTTGAAAAAGCAGTTATTGAAGCATATGAAGCCAAGCTCGCCGAGGAAGCAGAAAATGCGATTGCTCTCGGCGCGGAAAGCAACTGACAATATTTTTCAAACCAAACAAAAAATCAGGCCTTGTCCGTGATATATTCAATGGGCAAAGCCTGTTTTTATTTAGTTAAGCTTATCAAGTATAGCCTGTTTGCTTCTGACGCCCACTTCTCTTGCGGATATTTCGCCGTTTTTCATAACTACAAGTGTCGGAATACTCATTATTCCGAACTGCTGTGCAAGTTCGGGCTGTTCGTCAACATTTATCTTACCAACCTTCGCCTTACCTTCAACCTCGTTTGCGATCTCATCCACAATGGGAGAAAGCATACGGCAGGGCCCGCACCATGTCGCCCAGAAATCAAGCAAAACGGGAACGGTTGATTTAATTACTTCTTCATCATAGTTTTCTTTTGTAATTGTAATAACAGCCATTCGTTTTCTCCTTTTTCTTTTTATTCTTGTTTGTATTATCCCCTGAAAATCAAGGTGTAATACATATTTTTTACTTAAACGCAATTGTTTGCTTTGCTTTAGCTACAATATCAGCAGCAGTCAAGCCGTAGTATTTCAAAGCACTCCCCCGCTTTAGCGGGGAATACTTGTTTTTAATACTTAAGCGCAATTGCTTCCTTTGCCTTAGCAACGATATTTGCAGCAGTCAAGCCGTACATTTCGAGCAGCGGAGGAACCTTACCGCTTCTGCCGTAAGTATCCTGAACGCCAACTTTCATTACGGGAACAGGACAAACCTCTGCCAATGTTTCGCATACAGCACTGCCGAGACCGCCGATAACGCTGTGTTCTTCAGCTGTTACGATAGCGCCTGTTTCTTTTGCTGCCTTAACAAGAATATCCTTGTCGATAGGCTTAATTGTAGCCATGTTTATAACCCTTGCGCTGATACCCTCTTCTGCGAGCATATCTTTAGCGATAAGAGCCTGCTCAACCATAAGACCGTTTGCTACAATTGTAATGTCCTTACCGTCAGCCATCTGAACGCCCTTACCTATTTCAAACTTGTATGTTTCCTTATCGAAAAGGGTGGGAACTGCAAATCTTCCAAATCTCATATATACGGGTCCATCGTGAAGAATAGCCGCTTCAACAACCGCCTTTGTTTCAACCGCATCAGCAGGACAAATAACAGTCATACCTGGAATTGAACGCATTGTTGCAAAGTCTTCGTTGCACTGATGTGTTGCGCCGTCTTCGCCAACGGAAATACCGCCGTGTGTTGCGCCGATCTTAACGTTAAGGTGAGGATAGCCTATCGAGTTTCTGACCTGCTCGAAAGAACGGCCTGCCGCAAACATTGCAAATGTGCTTACAAAGGGGATCTTGCCTGTTGCCGCAACACCTGCCGCAACGGATACCATGTTACCCTCTGCAATACCGCAGTCAAAATGTCTTTCGGGAAATTTCTTCTTAAATGTTATTGTCTTTGTAGCTTCAGCCAAGTCAGCATCAAACACTACAAAATCATATTTTTCACCAAGCTCGGCAAGCGCATTGCCGTAAGCTTCTCTTGTTGCAATCTTATCTGCCATGTTAATAAACTCCTATACAATTTATTAGATTAAAGCTGAGCTTTCAATTCTTTAACTGCTTGCTCGTATTCTTCTGCGTTGGGCGCCTTACCGTGCCAGCCTGCCTTGTTTTCCATAAAGGAAACGCCCTTGCCTTTGGTAGTCTTGCAAAGAACCATAGTAGGCTTGCCCTTTGTTGCTTTTGCTTCTTCAACAGCCTTTTCGATCTGGTTGAAGTCGTGGCCGTCGATAACAACAACGTTCCAGCCGAATGCCTTGAACTTGTCATCGATAGGTGTAGAGTTCATAACGTCGGTGATAGCGCCGTCGATCTGAAGTCCGTTGAAGTCAACGAATGCACAAAGGTTGTCAAGCTTGTAATGAGCCGCAAACATAGCAGCCTCCCAAACCTGACCTTCAGCAATCTCACCATCGCCGAGTACTGTGTAAACACGGTAATCCTTATTGTATATCTTACCCGAAAGCGCCATTCCGCAAGCTGTGGAAATGCCGAGGCCGAGAGAGCCTGATGACATATCAACGCCGGGTACACCCTTCATATCCGGATGTCCCTGAAGATAGCTGTCAACCTTTCTGAATGTTTTGAGGTCTTCTGTGGGAAAGAATCCTCTTTCAGCGAGCGCCGCATAAAGTCCGGGCGCTGTATGACCTTTTGAAAGTACAAAACGGTCTCTGTCCTCCCACTTGGGATTCTTGGGATCAATTCTCATTTCGTAGAAATACAGATAAGCGAGAATTTCGGCGATCGACATAGAGCCGCCGGGATGTCCTGAAGACGCGCTGAAAACCTCTTCGAGAATATCAAGCTTGATCTGTATAGCTTTTTTTTGCAATTCAGCAATTTTTGCCTGTTCCATCGGTGTTCCTCCTAAAGCAAATAAAACTTTAAATTATATACTTATTTTTTTGCAGTATTAACTCCTATTATTTTACATTGTTTCTCTCCGTTTGTCAAATCATTTTTTTTAAATATATCGATTTTTAATTATAAAATCTATTTTTTTCTTGCGTATTTGGAAATCAGGTGGTATAATTTACATCAATACGAATAATATTATGGATAAAACGGAGGTAATTTATGAAATTCACCGAAATGAAATATGAGCGTGTTGATGCGGTCGAAACAGGCAGGATCTATGACAGGCTGACAGCTGACGTTAAAAATGCAAAAAATGAGAACGATGTTTTTAATGCCCTCTATGAGCACGAAAAAATAAGCTCTCACTTTGCAACCATGTCTAACCTTGCATACATCAGACACAGTATTAATACGGAAGATAAATTCTACGACGACGAAAATACTTACTATGACGAGAACGGTCCCATTCTGCAGGAAAAGACCACCGATTTTATGACTGCGCTTTTAGAATCTCCTTACAAGAAAGCGGTTGAAGAAAAGTACGGCAGTCTTATGTTCAAAAATCTCGAAATGGAGCTGAAATGCTTCTCTCCCGAGATAATTCCCTTGCTTCAGAAAGAAAACAAGCTTGTAAGCGATTACCAAAAGCTTGTTGCCTCGGCACAGATAGCTTTTAGGGATGAAACCCTTAACATTTCTCAGCTTGGTGTTTATAAGGTAGACAGTGACAGAGAAACAAGAAAACAGGCATTTGAAGCCGAGGGCGGCTTCTATATGAGCCATGCAGACGAGCTTGATAACATTTTTGACGAGCTTGTAAAGGTACGTACCGAAATTGCAAAAACTCTTGGCTTCAACAACTTTACCGAACTTGGCTATATGCGCCGTACACGTAACTGCTATACTCCCGAAATGGTAAAAAAGTTCAGAGAGCAAGTAAAGAACGACCTCGTTCCCGTTGTTGCCAAAATAAAAAAAGAGCAGGCAGAAAATATAAATGTTCCGAACCTTATGCTCTATGATGATACAACATTCTATCTTGACGGCAACCCGAAGCCTGTCGGCACTCCCGAAGATATTCTCGCCGCAGGCAAGCAAATGTATGAGGAAATGTCGCCCGAAGCAAGTGAGTTTATCAACTTCATGTACGACAACGAGCTTCTCGACGTTAAAGCAAAAAAAGGCAAGGCAGTAGGCGGTTACTGCACGGGACTGCCGGATTATAAAGCTCCCTTTATTTTCTCAAACTTTAACGGAACGGCAGGCGATGTTGAGGTTCTTACCCATGAGGCAGGACACGCATTCGCCGACTATATGGTAAGAAACTTCGACCTTGAAGAAAACAAGAACCCCACTATGGAGTCCTGCGAAACACACTCAATGTCAATGGAGTTCTTTGCTTGGCCCTGGCTTGAGCTGTTCTATAAAGACGACACAAAAAGAGCAAAGCTGACTCACTTGAAAGGCGCATTGATATTCATTCCCTACGGCTGTATGGTTGATGAGTTCCAGCATATAGTTTACGATAACCCCGACCTTACACCCGCGCAGAGACACGAAGCTTGGGCAAAACTCGAAAAAACCTACCGCCCCTATATCGATATGACAGGTATTCCCTTCTACGGCAACGGACGCGGTTGGCAGAGACAGCTGCATATCTATCACTATCCTTTCTATTATATCGACTACTGCTTGGCGCAGACTGCAGCTTTGACTTTCAGAAACATTATGATGACCGACTATAAAAACGCTTGGGAAAGATATATGAAGTTCGTAAATGAGGGCGGCAAAAAGACCTTCGTTGAGCTCTGTGCCGTCGCAGGAATAAAAACACCTTTTGAAGAAGGCGCGCTTAAAGAAATTGCAACAGCCACAGAAAACTGGTTGGAATCACAGAAGTAATAGACCAAAGGGGAACTTTTTTTAAAAAAAGTTCCCCTTTAAAACCCTTCAAAAAACTTTAATATACACACTGAATAGTGTCAGAAGAAAAGTTTTCGCTAAGGCAAAGTAAGTGGAGGAACCTTTTTAAAAAGGCTTCTCCATTTATCTATTCATATCACTTTTATTAAAAGCAGCTTGCCGTTTTTAACGGATACTTCGGCTTGGCTTCCTTTTATAACCTCGTTGCTTATACCGTACTGGTATGTGCATTTTATTTCTGCATCGTCAAGGGGATATTTTGCCCCTTTTATGGTTATTCCTTTTGCCTCGCCCGTAATATTCAACAGAGAAAAATATAAATATTTATCTTCTACAGTTTTGGGACGCGAAGAGACTACTTCAATTTCCGAATAGTCGTCGATCATCGTTGCCTTTTTTTCCATAGCTTCAAGCATGACTAAAATATACAGGTTTCCTAAAGTATGGTCAAAACGCTCTCCAACGGCACCGACTATCAAAAAATCATCAAACCCCCGTTTTACACCCTCTTTAACCGCAAAAACAGTATCGGTATCGTCCTTTTCGCAGGGTAATACAATTGTTTCCGTTTCTACATCAGGTCTTTCGTGGGAATCAAAATCTCCCACTATCAAATGGGCATCTATCCCTAACTTTTCCTGATGTCGCAGTCCGCAATCGCAGAATATATTGAAATCATCTTTCTTAAGATATTCCTTTATCCGCTCATAATTACCGATTGAAGCACCGCTTACTATAACACATCTTTTCATTTTTTTACTACCCATTCAAAGAATATCGATATACTCGCCGTTAAGCGCCTTGTTCATGCTTCTGACGGCACAGAACTTGCCACACATCGAACAACTGTCCTCGTGTTCGGGCGCTCTGCTGTCTCGGATACTTTTTGCAGTCTCCGGATCGATCGAACACTCCCATTGCTTCTCCCAGTCAAAAGTCCGCCTTGCATCTGCCATTCTGTCATCGATATCTCTCGCATGAGGTATCTTCTTTGCGATATCAGCCGCATGAGCTGCAATTTTTGATGCAATAATTCCTTGCTTAACGTCCTCCACATTAGGCAGCGCCAAATGCTCTGCGGGGGTTACATAGCAAAGAAACGCCGCGCCCGAAGCAGCGGCAATAGCTCCGCCGATGGCAGATGTAATGTGGTCGTACCCGGGAGCAATATCAGTAACGACGGGACCGAGAACATAGAAAGGCGCACCCATACAGATAGTCTGCTGAAGCTTCATATTGGCTTCGATCTGATCCATCGGCATGTGTCCGGGCCCTTCAACCATAACCTGAACATCCTTCTCCCATGCACGCTTGGTCAGCTCGCCGAGCCTTACAAGCTCTTCGATCTGGCAAACGTCGCTTCCATCGGCAAGACAGCCGGGACGGCAGGCATCACCAAGAGATATGGTTACATCATATTCACGGCAAATTTCAAGTATTTCGTCGAAATACTCATAAAAAGGATTTTCCTCGCCCGTCATACACATCCATGCAAAAACAAGAGAACCGCCTCTTGACACTATATTCATTTTTCTTTTATGCTTTCTGATCTGATCAATGGTTTTACGAGTTATACCGCAATGAAGCGTAACAAAGTCTACACCATCCTCTGCGTGAAGACGAACAACATCAATAAAATCCTTGGCTGTAAGTGTTGCAAGGTCTCTTTGGTAGTGAATAACGCTGTCATAGACCGGAACCGTACCTATCATGGCAGGACATTCGCTTGTAAGCTTACGTCTAAATGGCTGTGTGTTGCCGTGCGAGGAAAGATCCATTATTGCCTCAGCTCCCATATCAACGGCTTCCATTACCTTTTTCATCTCAATGTCATAATCCTTGCAGTCTCTTGACACACCGAGATTTACATTTATCTTTGTACGAAGCATAGAGCCAACCCCGTTGGGTTCAATACAAGTATGTAGCTTATTTGCACAAATAGCAACCTGACCTTTTGCAACAAGCTCTCTTATTTCCTCCTCTGAACGGTATTCCTTTGCAGCCACAGCTTTCATTTCGGGAGTTATAATCCCCCTTTTTGCAGCATCCATCTGTGTAGTATAGTTTCTCATATTATTTAATTCCTTTCAAAACAGATATTATTCAGCCTCATTGTTAAAACAGCTGTTCAAATCAAAGTTGTGTTGCATAGGGCCGGAACCCTTGCCCAAATCAAGCATTGCCGCAAGCGCACCGGATATATAATCCTTTGCCCGCTTTACAGACTCAGAAAGCTCAAAGCCTTTTGCAAGGTTTGATGCTATTGCGCTTGACAGCGTACAGCCTGTCCCGTGTGTGTTTGGGTTGTCTATACGTTTACCCTCAAATATGCTGAATAATCCTTGCGCATACAACAGATCGTTTGCATCTTTTATGCTATGTCCGCCTTTAACCAAAACGGCACATTTGTATTTATCCCCAATTGTTTTTGCCGCCATTTTCATATCATCTTCATTATGGATCGCTGTTCCCGCCAAAACCTCGGCTTCGGGTATGTTCGGCGTAACAAGGCTTGAAATGGGCAACAGCTTTGCTGTCAGAGCTGATATTGCCTCCGTCTGCATTAGTTTTGATCCGCTTGTTGCAACCATAACGGGATCAATTACAATGTTTTTTACTCCGTAACGCATTAATCTTTCAGCTATTACATCAATAAGCTTTGCTGATGATACCATTCCAATTTTTACCGCATCGGGATATATATCCTCAAATACCGCGTCAAGCTGATCTCTCAAAAATTCCGGAGTAACCTCGAAGATACTTCGTACACCGGTTGTGTTCTGGGCTGTAAGCGCTGTTATTACACTCATAGCATAAACACCGTTCATGGTCATTGTTTTCAAATCTGCCTGAATACCGGCGCCTCCGCTGCAGTCGCTCCCCGCAACGGTCAATGCTGTTTTCATTTTCATAATACTTTCTCCTTTCAAATATCAGCATCGTTTTATTAAGCGGCAAAAAGTGGTGCCCCCATTCTGCCGCAATTCATCAAAAATCTTTTATCTATTCAATATTCTCTATTATCTTTTCTTTCAGCTCCGTTACCGCCTTCTTCGGATCGTCTGCTTTCATTATTGCAGAAACAACACATATTCCCGATATGCCTATCCCCTTGAAAATATCAATATTGTCCTTATTCAGTCCGCCGATAGCATTTACGGGAATATCAACCGCATTGCAGATATCTTTCAATGTTTCCACAGGTGTCAATACAGTCTGTACCTTTGTTGTTGTAGGATAGATAGCCCCGACCCCCAGATAGTCTGCGCCTTTTTTTTGCGCTTCCAACGCCTGTTCAACAGTCTTTGTTGTAGCGCCGATTATGGCATTTTTCCCCAACAGCTTTCTTGCAACATCAAGCGGCATATCGCTCTGCCCGAGATGAACGCCCTCGGCGCTTACCGCCAATGCAATATCAACTCTGTCGTCAATAAGAAGCGGAACATTATATTTTTTTGTCAGCTCATGAACCTTGTCAGCAAGGTCAATATACTCTCTCGTTGTCCTGTTTTTCTCACGTATCTGCACAAGCGAAACGCCCCCTTTCAGCGCCTCTTCGACACGTCTTAAAAATTCATGCTCGTCAAATCCGGTGCTGTCTGTTATAAAATAAAGAGTTGTATCAAGTTTTTTCATATTTCTGTTATCTCCATATCTATATATTTTTCTAGATCACTGTCAGTCAGTGTCGAAAGCCTGTCTATAAGCCCTACAAAAAAGCTCCCGTTGCCCTTGTCTTTTTCGGAAAGCTGTCCGCAAATTCCAAGAACGGCACAGGCGGTTATGACGGAATTTATGCTTCTTTCTTCGGAGAGAAATACAGCGCACAACACGCCCAGCATACAGCCTGTTCCCGTTATCTTTGACAGCTGAGCACAGCCGTTTTTTACAGATACCGTTGTTTCACCGTCGGTTATAATATCGGTCTTTCCGCTTGCAAGTATGACAGTATTATATTTCTTGGCAAGTATAGCCGCCGCTTTTTTTATATCTTTTTCATTCAAGGCTTTGTCAGCATCAACGCCTGCCGAGCTGTAGCCTTCGTTGTACAATGCATTTATCTCGGAGTAGTTGCCTTTAATAACCGCAGGTCTTGAGCCTTTGATCAAACTGCAGGCATAAGCGCGGCGGTGGGATGAACAGGCAACACCCACAGCATCAATAACGCATGGTATATCGTTCTTGTTTGCAACGCCTGCCGATATAAGCATTGACTCCATTCTGACATCGGTTATGTTACCAAGGTTCAACAAAAGCGCATTTGCCGTTACGGTTATTTCCCCAACCTCTTTCGGGTGCTCCGCCATCATGGGACGTCCGCCTGCGGCAAGGACGGCATTTGCGCATTGATTTATGGAAATGGGGTTAGTTATGCAATGAATAAGGGGAGATTTCTGCTTCACCCCGTTTCTGATTTTGTTTAATATGTCTGCCGTCATTTTTCTTCAGCCTTTCTTACTTTCTTTATTACGTAATATGCAACGGCGCAAACACCAAAGACTACAAGCGCCGAATATGATATATATGTAAGAGTAGGAGAGTTTATTTTGAATATATCACTCAATACTCCAACAACTACAAATACTATTCCGCCGAATGCTGCAATCGTAATTGCATTTGACAGTATACTGCTTTTATCCGTATAGCACTTTGAAGCAAGCTGCGCCTGTATCTTTGTCAACATTCCGTTGTCGGCAAGCTTGCGCAGAAATACATAGGCAATACTTCCGCCGATAAGCGTTCCGCACACAAACGAGGGAACGTAAAACATCCAGCTTAACCCCTCTTTTCCCATGATAAATGTCATAACAGGATATGACGCGACAGCTCCGATAAAGCCCGTTCCGATTATTTCACCGAGAACGGCAAAGAGTATCTTTCCCTTTGATATCCTGTAAAAAACTCCCGACAGAAATGCTCCGAAAACAGCTCCCGTTAAGGCTAACGGCGGTATTGCCATAGTTACCATTCTTATAATACCTATGAGTGTTGCGCACAAAAGCGAATACCAGGGGCCGAGAAACACCGAGCATACTATGTTGATAAAGTGCGCCATTGGACACATACCCTCTACACGCAAAAAAGGCGATATTACAACACCTATTGCAACGAACATGGAGAGCACAGTCATTTTTAATAATAATTTCTGTTTTTTCATAATAAAATTACCTCTTTCGTATTTTTTACGAAGTAATAAAACTACCTCGCTCGGTCGGGAATATTTTTCCCCTCTCACCCCGAAACACGGGTTCCCATCGCAAAAATACAAGATACAAGGCGCTCCCCTTCCATCCGTTCCCAAAGACCTTTCTCTTTGTATCTTCGGAAAAAATATCGTTCCATCCCCTTTCAAAAATCAAAAAACGGAAGCTACCTTATTTGGTAACTTCCGTTAAAAATACTTGTATATCAGGCATCCCTACGTTGGCATTATCCAAATCAGGTTATCGGTCGAAGGTCATACCTTCCTCTCAGCCTGTAATACAAGCTCCCGTCTGTTCAATTGTTGTGGTTATTATAAACCTATTTTTCAAAAAATGCAATAGGTTAAATTAATTTTCCCAAGTTTTATTACTTTTTTACGTTAAAGTTGTTTACTTCAATACTTTACACACCATTTTTTGCTTGAAAAATAATCACTTTTGCACTTTTGTAATCTTGTTATACAACTTTGTAATATCTTTCAGCACTTTTGTATGATTAAAGTCCTTGAGATAAATAATATTCGTCTCTCTTATCATACTTAAGTTCTCAATAGGCAAAACAGTCATTTTTTGCTTGCGTACCTCGTCCATACATGTAGACTTGGGCAGGATAGAGACCCCCAGATTTTTTCTAATAAGTGTCTTGATTGTATCAATGTTGTCAACCTCAAGAATAACATTAAATTCGTCAATAGACCTATTTATGCTTTCCAGACTGCTGACAAACAAATTTACCGTTCCCGACATGGGCAGCCGCAATATCAGTCTCTGCTTTTTAAGTTCCTCTATAGTAACCATCGATTGCTTGGACAGAGGGTTCTCGTTTGCAACAGCACACACAAGATAGTCTGTATCAAGCAATACTGAATTAATATCGGTATTACTCGAAACACCCTCCACAATAGCAAAATCTATCTCATAATTCTCAAGCATACTATAAAGATTTTTTATAGAATCTGTGATTATAGTAATAATAATGTCAGGGTTGTCATTTCCGTATTTTGCCAACACCTCTGCTATAACATTACTCTCAGCAGTGTGAGTTATACCTATCCTCAAACGCTCAATATTGTTCTCTCTATCAGACAAAACTTCTTTCATTCTGTCATAGATAGCATTAATCCTCAAGCAATATTTTACAACAATTTCGCCTGATGCAGTCAGCTTCAAATCACCCTTTTTTCGTGAAAAGATGATAACTCCCAATTCATTTTCAAGTTGCTTGATGTGATGGCTGACCGCTGGCTGAGTAAGAGATAAAACCTCAGCCGCCCTTGTAAAATTTCCGTATTTTACTACTGCCAGCAGTGACTCAATTTTTTGATCGACCATAACAAACTCCGCATCAATTAATTATTTTTATAAAAAGACAAATTAAATAATAATTTTTTTATCGGTATTAGTGTATCATATAAAAAGTGTAAATACAATAGTTTTGTAACTTTTTTATATTTTTTAATATAAATAAAAACAAGACCAAATCGACTCATTGACCTTGTTTTTATTCACTTTATACTGATAGTAAGCCAAAAAATCAAATTGACTCATCCATCCTTTTTGGATTTCTTAATTTTTCTTATATCCCCCAGCATTTTTAATGTATCCCTTATCATTCTTACCTTTGATTCGCTGTTGTCATTACTCAATATTTTAACCGGAAGCTCAACAATTTTATAACCCTTCTCCTGTGCCTTCATTAAAGCTTCAAGGTCAAACGCAAAGCTATCTATAACACATTCAGAAAATATATCATGAGCAGCCTTCTTTCTAAAACACTTAAAACCACATTGAGAATCTGTCAGCTTAAAACCCGAAGCAAATGCAATTATTTTAAAATATACTTTTGACATTATTTTTCGGGTAATGGTGTATCCCTCATAACTTTCAGAATTTAAGTTTCTCGATCCTGTTACAACCTCTGCGCCCGTTTTCTCAAAGCAGTCAACAGCATCCTTTATAACTTCTGTTCCGTATGCAAGATCGCAGTCGGTAAACAGTACAATATCTCCCTCTGAAGCCAATATCCCCTGTCTGACAGCCCGTCCCTTGCCCTTATTCTCGGAGTAACCTACAACCTTTATATTAGGATTACTCTCACAAAGCTTTTTTGCGGAATTAAAAGTATCGTCCACACTTCCGTCATTAGAAAATACAATTTCATACCTGTCAAAAGTTTTTTTCAGATAGGTATCAAGAATTTCCGCTGTCTTCTCTATTCTTTTTTCTTCGTTGTAAACGGGAATAACAACAGAAATCATCACTTTCAGCGCCTTCCTGTAATTATTTTTCAATCATTACAAGCTTCGCCTGCAATGAATATCTTCTCGATTGAGCACCGTTTGTGCATGTTGATAAAGTTAAAATCCTTGATTCCGGTGTAAAATCCGAAATATTTCTTTGATGAAGAGATTTTGACTTCATTTCATAGCACCAATTAACAAATACCTCGTTTGAATTAAATGCCAATTGGCAGTAATGATACTTTGTATCGGTTTCATATATTGAAAATATCTCAAATCGGTAAACACCGTCAAGAGTATATATAGTTACATATTTGTTGTTTTCAAAAAAATTTGCATCAAGATATTTTGTCAGTTCGTTAAACATCTGCGATGGATATATCATGTTGTGTCCGTAAAACACAAGGTTTGGATTTTTAACAACATCAAAAGAGCATCTGTAATCCGCAAAAATAGCGCCGTTCACATTCGATTCAAGTGTTGCTGTATGATCAAGGTAGTAGAAGTTATTCGTACCCTTTACGCAAGCATAGCTAATATTCGTTCCGTCAACCTGTATCCATCCGTATATATCGGGATTGATCTCCATATACTGAATAAGTTTTTTCTTGAACTGCTCAAAAAACTGGTTATTCGTATCAATAATTCGATAATCTCCACCGCCTTCCAACTTTCTGGTTGCGTCATATTTGGGCATAGAAGAATCAATGACTGCAGGAGCAAGATAGTCCATAAATCCCGTTCTGTCCATTCCCTCAAAAAAATCGTTGCTCATCTCATTATAAATATCATTTGCCAAATAACCTTGTATGACATTTGATCCGATCATAAATACCGACACAGCAAACACACAAAAAAATATAATTATCAAGACTATTCTAAGGACAGACATAACTGTCCTTTTCTTACTTATGCCAATATCGCCTTCATCATTGTGTTCACCGATCTGCTCGTCAGTCTCTTTTTTCTCAACGCTGTCTGTAGATTTTGTATCCCCCAAAATCATATCCCCCGAAGAAGAAGGAAAAGCATCAACAGACACCGTATCACTATTCAATTGTTCACCGACAGAGGATGAAACTTCCTCTCGGTTTTCGGGTGTATTAACAGACTTTTGCTCTTCGAAAAAAACAACATTATCTTGTTCTTTTACATTTTCAAGCTCCTCTGCTCTGTTCTTGTCGTTGTTTTCCATTCTATCTCCTAAAAAATATAATTATTTAAGCTCGATTACCGATTCATCCCAAGCCTCCGGCTTTTCATAACCGAGAAGATTTACAACGGTAGCCGCAACATTGGAAAGACCAAACTTGCCCTCTTTAACCGTGTATGAGTCTCTGTCATTGTTATCGTAAATAATCATGGGAACGGGATTCAGTGTATGGCTCGTTTTTGACTTAAAAGATCCATCCTTGTTTGACTTTGGAACGCCCGCCTTTTTATCCATTTCATACATTTCGTCAGAATTACCGTGATCTGCAGTAATAATTGCAATGCCACCTACCTTATCAAGCGCCTCAAGAATACGCTTAATACAAAGATCAAGCGCCTCAAGGCTTATCTTTGTTGCGTGGAAATTACCTGTATGTCCCACCATATCACCATTGGGAAAGTTTACTCTCAAAACCTTATATTTGTTACTTTCGAGAGCTTCAATAAGCTTATCTGTTATCTCGGCGCACTTCATCCAAGGGCGCTGCTCAAACGGAACAACATCTGAGGGAATCTCCACATATGTCTCAAGCTCCTCGCTGAACTTACCGCTCTTATTTCCGTTCCAGAAATATGTTACGTGTCCATATTTCTGTGTTTCGGAAAGAGCAAACTGGGTTATACCTTCATTGGTAAGATATTCACCCATGGTCTGTGTTATTTCGGGGGGATTTACAAGATAACGCGAAGGAATATGAAGATCGCCGTCATATTCAAGCATACCTGCATACATTACATCGGGTACACGCTTTCTGTCAAACTTGTCGAACCCCTTTGCATCAAAAGCTGTTGAGATTTCAATAGAACGGTCTCCTCTAAAATTAAAGAAAATAACACTGTCTCCGTCTTCAACAACACCTACAGGCTTGCCGTCTTTCCCAATAACAAAGGGAGGGAGATCCTGGTCGATAACGCCTGTCTCTTCTCTGTATGTCTTAACTGCTTCGGTAGCCGATGCAAAATATCTGCCCTCTCCGAGAACATGTGTCTTCCAACCCTCTTCCACCATAGACCAGTTAGCCTCGTATCTGTCCATGGTTATCTTCATTCTGCCGCCGCCCGACGCTATTTTGATATCGAAAGAAGCATCGCGGAGGTTTCCGATAAACTCTTCAAACGGCTCGATATATTCAAGTGCCGAGGTCTCGCCAACATCTCTTCCGTCAAGAAGGATATGTACACGCACTCTTGCAATACCGCAAATCTTTGCCTGCTCGATCATAGCCTTAAGATGATTAATATGCGAGTGAACATTACCGTCGGAAAAAAGTCCGAGGAAATGTAATGTGGAGTTATTGTCAATTACATTTTTGGTAAGTGTCCGCCAGGTTTCGCTTGCAAACATCTTTCCGCTTTCTATTGATTCTGACACAAGCTTTGCACCCTGGCTGAAAACCTGTCCTGAGCCAAGTGCGTTATGTCCGACCTCGGAGTTACCCATATCATCATCCCCCGGAAGACCTACAGCCGTTCCGTGAGCCTTGAGCACCAATGTGGGATATTCCTTCATAAGCCTGTCAAGTGTAGGTGTATATGCCTTTGAAAAAGCATTACCGTCTGTATCCGGAGCTATTCCGACTCCATCCATAACTATTGTAAGGATAGGACCTTTTACTCCCTCAAATTTTTCGGATTTTTTCAAAATGTTTGCCATATCTGTTATTCCTCCGCCGAAACATAATAATTAATTTTTGTCAATATTCAGTTTATTATACAACATTTTTCAAAAATAATCAATCTTTTTTGCAATCTTCTTTCAATAAAATTATACATATTGTTGTAACTGTTTTTATTATTAAACTGTAAATGATAATAAAATATTATGTGAAAGTTAAATAATTGTTGTAAAATTTTGCGCTTTGTGCTAAAATATATTATCTATATCTTACGTGCGAGGCAAGAAAGTGGCAAACACATTAAAAATACAAAAAAAGAACAATGTCCACCAAGGTCACAGAATCAGAAAAAAAGAAAAATACAATAAGTTTGGAATCGACAGTCTTCATCCGCATGAGGTACTTGAAATATTGCTTTTCTTTGGTATTCCCCGAAAAGACACAAACGAAACAGCCCATGAACTTATTGACAAATTCGGCAGTCTTGCAGGTGTTCTCGAGGCAGATATCGACTCTTTAAAATCGGTAAAAAACATGACCGATAATGCCGCGGTTTTAATTCATCTGGTTTTAGATATAGCAAAGCTTTATAATATATCAAAGCTATCTGTAAACAATAAACTTAGTCTATCAGAAAATATAAAAACTTTTCTCACGCAAAAATATTTCGGCGCAACAGATGAAAAAACTCTCCTGCTTCTTTTTGACAGCAACAATTGTATGGTCGGATACATGACATTAAATGAGGGCGGAACTGATATAAGTGAAATAAATATTGGTAAAATTGTTAAGATCGCAAATATAAAAAACGTTACCCGCGTTGCTATAGCACACAACCATCCGGACAATTCTTCGGTTTCCACAAATGATATAGTATCTTCAAAAAAGATAGCTTATCATTTAAAAAGCGTAGGCATTGAGCTTATTGAAAGCTTTGTTATTACACAAAACAAAACTGTGGAAATATTTAAGCTGATGCACCAAACAAAAACAAAAAGATCAGCAAATAAGAATTTATAATTCTTCAAAATATTTTTATACCGGCACTGATTTAACTTAAGTTATTTACCACAACTCTTTTATACATTGCAAAAGGAATGATTAAACTATGAAAGTCATATTACAGAACGCAACAAAAAAATTCCCTTCCCGAAACAAAAAAGATCGTTCAGAGGTCATTGCCGTAAATAATTTTTCTTTTGAGATACCCGACGGCAAACTTATAGGTCTGCTTGGTCCGTCAGGATGCGGAAAAAGCACAACACTTAATCTTATAAGCGGCCTGCAAAAGCTGACAAGCGGTAAGATATTTTTTGGCGATGATGATGTTACATCAGTTCCGCCCGAAAAAAGAGGGGTTGGACTTGTGTTCCAAAACTACGCTCTTTATCCCCACCTTACCGTTAGACAAAACATAACATTTCCTCTTGAAAATTTAAAAGGTAAAGATAAGCTTTCAAAATCTGAAATGAATGTTAAAGCTGAAGAAATAGCAAAGCTTGTACAGATAGACGAACTCATGGACCGTAAGCCATCAGAGCTGTCAGGCGGTCAGCAACAGCGCGTTGCGATAGCCCGTGCTCTTGTAAAAATACCCCGTGTACTTTTGCTTGATGAGCCTCTATCCAACCTTGACGCAAGACTCCGTTTGCAAACAAGGGAAGAGATAAAACGCATACAGCATGAAACAAAAATTACCACTGTATTCGTAACCCACGATCAAGACGAAGCTATGAGCATTTCGGATATGATAGTTGTTATGAAAGACGGACTTATTCAGCAGATAGGCAAGCCGCAGGAGGTCTATGACAATCCCGTTAATCTGTTTGTTGCAAAATTTCTCGGAACTCCCCCCATCAGCATATACGAAGGAAAAGCTGAAAACGGAAAGCTATACATCGGAGACGAAAAAGTTCTTGATATTAAAGGCGTTCAAGACCAGTCCGTTACCGTAGCTGTCCGCCCCGAAGGATATATTTTAAACGAAAAAGGCTCTCTCAGCTGTGATCTGACAGGTGTTGAAGTGATGGGCAGGGATATAAGCATAGTATCCACACATAAATGCGCTCCGGAGCAGACTATCCGCTCAATTATCAGCTCAGAAAATACTGTAGATACATCAAAAAACACCGTGCGCTTTGACCTGAAGCCAACAAAAGTTTATGTATTCAATAAAAATACCGGCAATAGAATATATTTTGATGCTGACTGACAGGAGGCAGAAATATGGAAAACAATAATAAAAAGGCTTGGCTGTATCTAATCCCTGCATTTATATTTTTAGCAGCCTTTATGATCTACCCTCTTATTGATGTACTTATATACTCATTTGAAGAGGGCTACAACTTTGCCTCCCAATCGTTCTTTGGTATAGGAACATACAACTACTCTTATGTTCTGCACGACCCATATTTTCTTCAAGCTTTGAAAAACACGTTTATTCTTGTTATAATCACAGTTCCCCTTTCAACGGGAATTGCTCTGCTGATCTCAGTCTGCCTCAGCTCTATCAAGTTTTTGAGAAACCTTTTTCAGACTGTGTATTTTCTGCCTTATGTAACCAACACCCTTGCCGTCGGTCTTGTATTTATGATACTATTCCAAAAGACCCCCTACAGCGACGGACTTGTAAACCTGCTTATAAACTGGTTCGGCGGCACGTCTGTGGATTTCATCGACGGTCCGTACTGGGCAAAAATGTTTGTTCTCTGCCTTTATACCATTTGGGTAGTAATGCCATTTAAGATACTTATTCTTACAAGTGCTCTGGCATCCGTTAAACAAGATTACTATAACGCGGCAAAGCTTGACGGCGCTTCAAGCTTCCGTATATTCAGAAAAATAACCATTCCCATGATATCGCCTATGCTGTTTTATTTAATAATAACAGGCTTTATCGGAGCTTTTAAGGCATACAGCGACGCTGTCGCTCTGTTTGGAACTGACCTTAATGCCGCAGAGATGAACACCATAGTAGGTTATGTGTACGATATGCTGTACGGAAACAGCGGAGGCTATCCATCTTATGCATCTGCCGCAGCAATAATCCTGTTTGTTATAGTTCTTACTATAACATGCATAAATCTGCTTGTTAGCAAAAAGCATGTTCACTATTAATTGAGGATAAAAATATGAATAATCATATCGACTACGAAAAAACAGAAAAAACAGGAAAGATTCGACGGAATACAATAAAGGTCATCACCTATACTATGCTTACGGTTTGGGGAATAGCAGTTATTTTTCCGTTTTATTGGATGCTTTTAACCTCGCTGAAAAGCTACAGCGAATACAGTTCGGAATATATTCCGAAATTCTATACCCTGTCTCCAGTCTTTGAGAATTATAAAGAAGCATTTACCGCCGTTCCATTGGGACAGTACTTTCTGAATACACTTATTTTTACCGTTGTAACAACGGCAATAATGTTGGCTGTTGTAATCCCGTCAGCATTCGCCTTTGCAAGACTTAACTTCAAGGGTAAAAATATTGTTTTCACTCTTATACTGTCGCTGATGATGATTCCAAACGAGCTTGTCATAATTACAAACTACACCACCATTACAAATCTGAATTTGAGAAACTCATTTACAGGTCTTATACTTCCGTCTGTAATGTCGGTATTCTATGTGTATTTGCTAAAAGAAAATTTCTCACAGATACCGGACGAATTATACTATGCCGCTAAGGTAGACGGAACAAGCGACTGGAAATATATGCGAAAAGTCATGATGCCTATCTGCCGTCCCACAATTATAACCATAACAATATTAAAAGTTATAGAATGTTGGAACTCATACGTGTGGCCAAGACTTGTTACCGACAATCAAGCCTATTTTCTTGTATCAAACGGAATACAGGAGATTCGTGAAAACGGCTTTGGCCGAGACAATATTCCCGCTATGATGGCGGCTGTGGTGGTTATATCCGTTCCCCTTATCGTGCTTTTTGTTATCTTCCGTAAAAAGATAATGGCTGGAGTTGCAAGAGGAGGTACAAAGGGATGATAAAACGACTTTTATGCCTGCTTCTGTCTTTTGTGTTTGTGCTTCCGGTTCTTACAGGCTGTCATGGCTCAAAAGAAAGTAACAAATTTGTTCTACCCGACACCTTTGACGAAACGAGAAACCATGAAATAACATTTTGGGCAAAAAACGATACCAATATAACACAAACAGAAATATACGCAAACGCTATCAAGCAGTTTGAAAAACTCTATCCAAATATCAAGGTCAATATGCGTCTTTATACCGATTACACCAAAATCTATAACGATGTTATAACCAATATTTCCACACAAACAACACCAAACGTATGTATTACCTATCCCGACCATATTGCAACCTATCTGACTGGAGAAAATACAGTAATTCCCCTCGATGGACTGATTGACGATAAAAAATACGGTCTCGGCGGAAGCGAGCTTAAATTTGACTCACCCACAGAGGCCGAGATAATACCGCAATTTTTGTCGGAATGTTTATTAAACGGGCAGTATTATGCACTCCCTTATATGCGTTCAACAGAAGCTTGTTATGTAAACAAGACATACGTTGAAGCATTGGGATTTACTCTCCCCGAAGTTTTGACGTGGGATTTTGTTTGGGAAGTATCTGAAGCGGCAACAGCAAAAGATGCTGACGGAAACTATATTGTAAACGATCAGAAGGTTATGATTCCCTTTATTTATAAGTCCACCGATAATATGATGATACACACACTGAAGCAGTTGGATGTAGGGTATTTGAAAGACAACGGGGAAATTCTTATTTTCAACAAACAAACCAAAGATTTTTTATATACCGTTTCACAACACGTAAAAAGCGGCGCATTTTCAACATTTAAGATTTCAGGCTATCCCGCAAACTTTTTAAATGCAGGTCAGTGTATATTCGCGATAGATTCAACAGCAGGCGCAACATGGATGGGAACAAATGCACCTCTCGTTGATATCAGCGAAGATAAGATAGTTAAATTTGAAACTGTAGTTATGCCTATCCCCCAATATGATACTGAAAACCCCAAAATGATTTCACAAGGGCCTTCTGTTTGTGTGTTCAATAAAGAAGACCCACAAGAAGTCCTAGCATCATGGCTGTTCTGCCAGTTTCTGCTGACAAACGATGTTCAGATAGCATATTCACAGACAGAAGGGTATGTTCCCGTAACCTCAAAGGCTCAAAAATCTGCAGAATACGTTGACTACATTTCCCGTATAGGAGAAGACAACGAGCTTTATTATGATATTAAAATAAAGGCGGCGCAGCTCCTTATGGATAATGTTGAAAATACATTTGTAACACCCGTATTTAACGGTTCGGCTTCTCTGCGTAACGCCGCAGGTCAACTTATCGAAAATGTGTCTAAATCAACAAGAAGAAAAGAAACCGTTGATGATAAATATATGGATACCCTATACAATGATCTTATTTCTCTGTATCGCCTTAACCTTGAAGGCAAAAATGGAGGTAACATGGCTTCGGGCAACAATAGTCTTGGACCATTGCCAAAAGAATCAGTTGCCTTGCTCACATCCATTGGTATTATTTGGTTAATTATGGCGGTATACACAATTTATAATATGAAAAAATCTAAAAAATAGCCGTCAGTTATTGACAATTCCGTTATTTTCTATATAATGTAATTTGTATAATTTTTTCTAACATATTTTTAAAGGAGATTATAAAAATGAAAAAGTTTCTTGTACTTTTAATGGTAGCTTTACTTGCAGTTCTTGCTTTCGCAAGCTGTGGAGTTGTAGAGCCCAATGCTGATCCCGATGAAACAAAAGCAGAAAACAATGATGTACAATTTGACCCCTCAAAAAAATCCGAAGGTGTTATGACATACGCTGAGTATAACGCAGCTGCTATAGACGCTAAGGTTGTTATCGAAGCCTATGTTCAGGGCAAACAGGCTTGGTGGGATAACAAAGCTACAGTTTATGCTCAAGATCCCGACGGTGCATACTTTATGTATGAAATGGCTTGTACAGAAGCTGACTATGCTAAGCTTGAAGTAGGTACTAAAATCAAAGTAACAGGCAACAAGACCGCTTGGGAAGGCGAAGTTGAAATTATCGACGCTACTTTTGAAATTGTTGAAAGCGAAAAGTGGGTTGCTGAAGCAACTGACGTTACAGCTCTCCTTGGCACAGACGATCTCATTAAGCATCAGAACAAGGTTGTTACCTTCAAAGGTATGAAAGTCGAAAAAGTTGAATTTAAAAACAATCAGCCCGGAGACGACATCTATGTTACTGTTTCCAAAGACGGCAACTCCTATGATTTCTGCGTTGAGTTCTATCTCACAAACACAGAAACAAATGTTTACAAAGCTGTATCTGCCCTTAAAGCAGGCGACATTGTTGACATTGACGGTTTCCTCTACTGGTATCAGGGTGTTAACACACACATCACCGCTGTAAAAGCTGCTGCATAATTTATAAAAGAACAAAATTTTTCCCCGTCAATAGACGGGGATTTTTGTTCTTCTAAATAAAAAGTGAAGCCACGTTTCACTAATAAATATCTAATAAAATGACTATTGATTTTCTTTACCAATACCTCTCGCCCACCATGTATACTCTATGCCGTATTTACTAAGCGCATTTGCAACCTCTTCAATGTTCTTATTGCCCATGTTTCTTATATTTATAATATCTTCTTCGCTAAGCTTTACTAAATCATATATAACATTATATCCACAACGCTTTAAGGCGTTAAAGGTACGAACATTCAATTTTAACTTTTCAATCGGAATGCTCCTTATTTCATAATTTAAGACGGGATCGCTTATACCTTTTACCGCCTCTTCCTGTCCCTTAAAATAACCTACACTGAACCCCGCATTGTATCCACGATCATACTCCGCATCCATAAGTCTGTTTATATTACCTTCAATTCCGTATCTAATGTAATCAAAATAAGGTTGTTTACGCAATCGTTGTAAAGCACTCTTTTCAATTTGTCTTACTCTCGACTCAGAAAGACAAAAAAACATACTTACTGCCAATACGCTTTTCATTTCTTCATACCGCATACGCAATATTTCTCTCTCCCTTTCCTTAAGAAAAGATAAAGCATACTCTAATCCAAATTTAATATCATCTGTAATAAAAGGCACCTCGTCATCATTATTAAACAATGCCGAAACCAAGCTAAACGGATACGGATTTAATGCAACATAGCTTTTTAACATAAACTACCCCTATTTTAATAATAAATTTTCTATTTAAGTCATTTAAACCCTATAATAATGTATTATTTAAAACACCTCATATATACTATAATTATTAATATTCTTATTTTTAATATTTATAGTATATCATAACGCCCATTTAATATCAATAGTCTATGGAATGTTTTTAGTAATATTTATAGACTATATTCGAGGTGATATATAATGACCGAAACTGTTAAAATAATTGGACAAAGAATCCGTAATTACAGAGTAAAAGCCGGTTTAAGTCAAGAAAAACTTGCTGAAATATCGGGATGTCATCAAACTTATATCGGACAAATTGAGCGGGCTGAGAAAAATGCAACTCTTGAAAGCATAGAAAAAATTTCGTCTGCATTAAATATTCCGCTTTCCAAACTGTTTGAAAAAATAGGAAATACAAAAGACAACTCAGAAAACATTCCTCTGGAATGTTATGAATTTATTTCATCAAAAACAAAATCCGAGCAAAAATCTTTGTTTAATTTATTAATTGAAATAGACAAGTACAAAAATAAATAATAATATAGCCGAATTGAATATTATTCTACAGTAATAGAAAAATGGCATATATAATTTTTTT